>CAYLRS010000371.1:0-1535 GCA_964385895.1 uncultured Dehalococcoidales bacterium | reverse complement strand
ATTTTCGAAACCGTACTTCTGGCAGGTCAAGGCTATAGCACCTGTTATCAGCGATCCCAGCCCGGTGGGCACATTCACGCTATCGGAAAATAAGACAACGCTGCAAAATGCGCTGCTGTCTACTATCAATTTCGGCGCATTTCCCGCGCTATCCAGTTTATGGATCTGGATCATTATCGTCATTGTTGCGGTGTTGCTATTTATGATCCTCGCCTATATCTTCATAAGCAGGAGGCGTTATTAATCAGTATGTCGGGACGTTGCTTTAGCTGCGCCCGAAAATGCGGACAGGCCTGAAGGCCCGTCCCTACAGTTTTCGTAGGCTTGATTGAAATATGAAATCAATGAAAAACGCTAATTATAAAACTATCGAGGCGCTGGCTGCGCAGGTCAAGGGATTCCTGGCCGAGGACGAGGGCATGGCATTGTATGCCATAGCCCTGACCGCGGCAAAACTTGGCCCCTGCCTGGAGATAGGCAGCTTCTGCGGTAAATCGACCGTATATATAGGGGCTGCCTGCAAGGAAATGGGAGTTACCCTTTTCACCATCGACCATCACAGTGGTTCCGAGGAACAGCAGCCCGGACAGCCCTACTTCGATCCCGAAATCTTCGACAAAAAAACAAAAACGATAAATAGCCTTCCATATTTGAGGTCCACCATTAATAAAGCAGACCTGGAAGATACGGTGGTGCCCATGGTCACCCGGTCAAAGGTAGCAGCCAGGAATTGGGCGACTCCGCTTGGCCTGGTTTTCATCGACGGGGGCCACAGTTACGATACGGTGCTCACTGATTATCTCTGCTGGCATCCTCACCTGGTAACTGGCGGTTACCTCGTATTTCATGATATTTATCCCGACCCGGCAAAGGGCGGGCAGGCGCCCTACGAGGTCTATAAAAAAGCATTGGCCAGCGGAGACTTTGAGGAAATGCCCATGGTAAACACCCTGGGGATACTAAAGAAGAGGGGCGCCGTGGTGGTCAAGAAGCAGGCTGGTGGGTGACATAGGCCTGAGCATATCCGCCGCGAGGATTACAGCCGCCGCTGTCCACGTTGGCTTCTGCAGAGG
The DNA here is from genome assembly GCA_964385895.1 of uncultured Dehalococcoidales bacterium. Taxonomy (GTDB): domain Bacteria; phylum Chloroflexota; class Dehalococcoidia; order GIF9; family UBA5629; genus CAYLRS01. The sequence goes on along the minus strand of CAYLRS010000371.1, from coordinate 462 downwards.
CCATATCTCGCGCTCGGGCATAGCCATTCCATACCAGTAGGCACCGTCCTCGTCACGCATCTGGTGTATCCAGTTATACACGTTGGCAGACTGTTTGTACTCCCCGTGGACAGCTAAGGAGATTGCCAGCTCGCTCGTCTCGGCAGCGGTAACCCACTGCTTCTCCAGGTTACAAACCGAACCCATACCATGAATAATAAATTTATCCCAGCTGTTGTATATGCGGCTCACAGCTTCTTCGCCGTTGATAACGCTGCACAAAGATGGATAGTACCAATCCATGGCAAAGACTGACTTGTTTCCTTCTGCAAGCTGCCCTTCAAAAGGCAGGGGCATGCTCAAGATAGCCTTTCGCAGCGTTTCGTTGGCAACTTTCCAATCAATCCTCTCTTCCCCTATCAGCGAGGCAATATGCGAAGCGCATTTAACGCTCAAGTAGGTGGAACTGCAGCTTGCTATCTG
>CAYLRS010000370.1:0-1562 GCA_964385895.1 uncultured Dehalococcoidales bacterium | reverse complement strand
TAAAAGAAAGAAACGTTACTATCTCTCCAGGCTCATTCTTCAATTAGAATAGACTCTGGATGGGAATTCCAGAATAATAGCTGCCTCGCCGGCTGGATATCAGGTTACCGCTGCTTGTGCTCGTCGATTTTCTGGCGCATGTATTTAAAGCCGGGCGTAATATTTTCGGTAATGCCCGTTGGCAGCAGCGTCCTGACCGGGCTGCCTAAATTGAGCCTGCCCCCGGATTTGAGTAAGTTCTGAACCGTGACGAAGAGCAGGTTGGCAGGTATGCCGATAGCGATCTCATAATCGTAAACGCCGGAAAAAGTGCGATCCCCCATGCCCGGTATCACTATCTGCGGTACGCCGGTTATGAAGGGCACGAGGCCACCTTTTATGCAGGTTTCACCGAAGCCCTCGAAGGTTGATGTCGGATAGTTTTCGCCTTCATAAGTGATGGCCTGGATGATATGGTTGATATTTTCCCCGTTGCCGAAAACCAGCAGGCTATCAGGGATTAGCGGGGTATGGGCCAGGGGCGAACTGATAAAGCCACAGTATTGACTCATCTTTGGCAGGTTGCCCTCGCCGACCTGGTCAAGGCCGTGCTTTTGCCGCTTCTTTTCTGCTTCAACATCCTTATGCCAGGCCTGGAAGAGCTGGCTCTGCAGCAGGTCGTCAGCAGAGACCTCGACCCACCTGTGCGAGGCCGTGGCAGGGGTGCAGAAGTTATCGTCAGCCGTCATAGCTATGGTCCATCCCCACCTGCGCGAATAAGTGAACGCCTGGCACAAACTCCATTGCTGCTTAGCCTGTGAAGGCCTTACAGCTTTGGGCGGTATTTCGGACTCGCCCTGTATGTATTTAATGGCCACCGGGTAGGTCGCCAGGTGGAGCTTTTCATATAGCTCAACACCTGCTTTCCGGTAATCTGATAATTCAGGCATAAGTTCACCTCTTCATATATTTTGTTCAATCAAGGCTCAGCTATGCTTTGCCCAGGGCTTCCCGGACAATCTCCGGCAGCATTTTTACCTGCGGTGACCCATTCTGCGCTACTTTTCCCTTCAGGTTGAAGTAACAGCCGGTGCAGATACTTACCACTGTGCCGGTTTTTACGCTGCCCATTAACTGCTCCAGGTGTGGAGGAATATAACAGCATAACTTGTTATCCAGGGCAGTTACTTTGAGACCCTGGATCTTGTTTAGCACGCGCACGGCTGACTGGACATCCACGGGCTTGCCGGTCACCTTGCGCCGGAAGCGGTAGCATCCTGCATAGTAGTCTATCTCCGCATCCAGTTTCCCGCCTTTGAAATACCGGTCGATCAATTCGCTCTGCGATATGACCTCGAGGTCCGTCAGATCCATGCAGTTGGCGTAATTGGGTTCACACGCGCCGCAGAACAGGACTATGGATTTCGCCCCCAGTTTTTTGGCCTGCTCAAAGTTCTTAACTATCAGTTTACGGGATATTTGCTTGAAGCTGGCAATATCCTCCTCATTTTTGGACATGACAGCCGGCTGACCGATGGGCATCCAGCCGCAGCAATATTCCTTCTCGAGGAGCGTATAGCTGA
>CAYLRS010000369.1:0-1563 GCA_964385895.1 uncultured Dehalococcoidales bacterium | reverse complement strand
GGTGTGGATATTGAGGTCAGGGGTTCGGAGATACTGGCTATCATCGGGCCCAACGGCGCAGGAAAAAGCTGCCTTCTCAATTGCATTAACGGTTTCTACCGCCCCCAGGAAGGCGAAATCCTCTTTGAAGGCCGCAACATCACGCACCTGGCCACGCACAAGATCGCCGAAATGGGTGTCTCCAGAACCTTCCAGAACATCGAGCTCTATACCGGCCTCAGCGTCCTCGATAATCTCATGGCAGCCAGACACTTACATATGAAGCAAGGCGCCCTTGCCGGAGCTTTCTACTTCGGACCGGCTTATAGAGAAGAAATGAAGCACCGTGAGGTTGTCGAAGATATAATCGATTTTCTCGAAATGGAGGCTATCCGGAAGAAGGTCGTTGGGCTTTTACCCTACGGTATGCGTAAGCGGGTTGAGCTTGGCAGGGCACTGGCTCTGGAACCCAAGATTCTTTTACTCGACGAGCCTATGGCGGGGATGAACATAGATGAGAAAGAGGATATGGCGCGCTTTATTATCGATACTATAGAGCTCAGGCGCATTCCTATAATGCTGGTGGAGCATGACATGGAAGTTGTGGTGGACATAGCCGACAGGATAGTGGTGCTCGATTTCGGGAATAAGATCGCGGAGGGGATCCCGAGCGAAATATACGCCAGCCCTACAGTTATCAAGGCTTACATAGGAGAATAAATGCTGGGGATTCAGATGAACTCATCTAGCCTGGATACACTGCCCAAGCTATTAAAGAATAACTATCTGAAGCATGGTGATAGAAAAAGGGCCATGCGGGTAAAAGAACGTGGTATCTGGCAGCATTATACGTGGAAGGACTATTATCAGAAGGTAAAATGGCTCTCGTTGGGCCTTATCAGCCTGGGCATGGAGCCCGGCGAAAAGGTTGCCATACTGGGGGAAAATAAACCCCAGTGGTACTGGGCGGAACTGGCGGTGCAGTCCGCCCGAGGCACAGTCATTGGCATCTTCACTGACTGCCTGCCCGCCGAGGTAAAGTTTTACCTGGATAACTCGGAGTCAAAATTCGTGATTGCCCACGACCAGGAGCAGGTGGACAAGTTCCTGATTTCCTACCGCGACAGGGAAGGCAACGACCATAAGTCCATAGTAGAGGAAAACCCCAACCTGAAGAAGATCATCTACTGGAACGATAAGGGAATGCGCGGCTTCGGCGGTGCTCCCATCGGCGACTATGCCAACCACATTCTAATGAGCCTGGATGAGCTCATGGAAACAGGCCTAGACTACGAGAAGTCGCATGCCAAGCTCTTCGAGGAGAATATTGAAAACGGCAGGGGCGACGATATCGGCATATTCCTGTATACCTCCGGCACGACCGGACTGCCCAAGGGCGCTATGATAAGGCAGAGGGCACTTGTAGACGGCACCGGCGCATGGTTTGCCGTCGACAGGTGGCAGCAGCAAGAGCAGTACCTCTCCTTCCTGCCACCCGCCTGGATCACGGAGCAGGCACTTGGCGTAGGTGGCAATCTACTCTCAGGCATGGAGGTGAACTTTCCGGAGGAGCCGGAGACGGTG
>CAYLRS010000368.1:0-1563 GCA_964385895.1 uncultured Dehalococcoidales bacterium | reverse complement strand
AGATGGGTAAACATATGATACACCGGACGAATTGGTATAAAATTATAGCACAAGTTTTTTCGGCCAATATCAGGTGTACTGCGCCATTTTATATAGGTAAAACAAGCTTTATTTAAAGGAATGAGCAATGAAGATTTTTTTGCAGTTGATCTTGATACTATGGATTGTAATGGTACCGGTGCTGATTATTTCCAGTACGGTTAATGCCTTGGCAGGTTCCTTCGAGCTGTATAAATATGGGTTCCAAAAATATAAGATCAGCAAAGTGACCGGTATAAATGACGAACAATTAAAACAGGCGGGGAAGAAACTGATAGATTACCTGAATGGTAGAACCGACTCTCCGCAAATAGTTGTCACTAACGGGAAGAGCAATTTTAATTTGTATAATGACATAGAATTGACCCACCTGGGAGATGTACGCAATATAGTCCAGCTATTTAAAATACTGCAAATAGTATCAATTGCTGCGCTCATACTTGCAGGAATTCTGCTTTACGCGAGAGCAGGAATACAAAAAATCCTTGGTGGGATACAGTTGGGATCCATATTGACCATCGGTTTTACGGTGGTATTGATAAGCTGGGCTCTAATTGATTTCCAAAGCTTGTTTTACTTGTTTCACATGGTCAGTTTTTCCAACGACCTGTGGATTCTTGATCCATCCAAGGATTATCTGATAATGATGTTCCCTCAGGAATTTTTCAACGATGCTGCATTGTTCATGATAGCAACAATCATAATCGTATCATTAATTATATTGACACTGGCATTCAGCTTACAAAAAGTCTTTATAAATAGCAAAAGTTTAACTGCCTGACGGCTATATCGTAGGTCAACAGGCCCTGACTAATTACCGCAAGTAGAGCAGCTACCAGAGCTGCAACTGCTGCAGGAGCTCCCGCCGCCTGAACCCGCCATTGAAGAGAGGTAGCCCGGGTCGTCTTTGGCACGTGATACGAATCTGGAGATTGCCCTTTTCGAAGGAGTTTTGCATTTGGGGCAATGAGCGTCTTCCTCAGCTTTAGATATCGAGCACAGTAACTCGAACTTATTGTTGCACTTTGGACAGATATACTCATATATAGGCATCTTTTAACCTCGTAATAAATTTTGCTCAATTACTTTGCCAGAGTCAAATCGAGTCCGGTTCTCTTTTACAGAGGTAAATATTTTTGAAAAAGCCTTTATTTCTTAGAACAATTGTGTTAGAATAAGCCAGAAAAGCAAGGAGTTGATCGCGGAATTTGTATTTAATTATAAGGAGGGAAAATGGATACTGATAAGGAAAAAGTCGAAAAGGAAAGGGCGCTGGAGGTAGCAATAAGCCAAATAGAGAAGCAGTATGGCGCAGGTTCAATTATGAGCCTGGGCGAAAGGTCGGCCAGGGTAAAAGTCGAAGCTATTCCTACCGGTTCGTTAAGTCTCGATCTAGCTTTAGGCATCGGCGGCATACCTCGTGGCCGCGTAACTGAGATCTTCGGTGCAGAGGCTTCCGGTAAAACTACCCTTGCCCTCCATATAATTGCCCAGGCCCAAAAACTGGGCGGAAGGGTGCTTTAT
>CAYLRS010000367.1:0-1588 GCA_964385895.1 uncultured Dehalococcoidales bacterium | reverse complement strand
ATTGTTACTTCTTCCATATATCCTCTGGGTTAGCTTCGCTACCGTTTTGAATTTTTCCATATATCTTTTAAACCCTTAACCTCAATTTAAACTCTAAACCTTTCGTAGTTAAAGGCCCACAACACGATAAATCCGAATGCCCCTATGATATGCCAGAGCGCATGCCAGCAATAGATATGAAAATCGATGCGCTGGTTGGAGGCAGTGGCGAGCAGGGCCCCGAAAAAAAAGAGAACTGTAAGCAAATATAGGAGTGGCCTGGCCTTTGCAGGGATTTTCGACAGTCCGCTATAAAACAACCCGACCACCAGAATGGAATCGAGTATCAACATGATTTCCATCGGGTGAAAGCCACCGAAGGAACCAAAGGAAATTAAATAGAACCGTACGAAGTCAGGGCCAGATATAGCTCTCCATAAGATAACCGCCAGGTTGAGGACACCGGATACCACTGCCACGCTCCATCTCATTTTAGGTGAATAGCCGTCCCATAGCACTGCCACCTGCAACAGCCAGGTAAGCAACAGGTTGGTACCACCGTCAGCCAGACCTGCCCAAAAACCTTCGCCATAACCGTGATACCATACCGTGGCTATCCCGGTAACAACAACCCCTACATAAACAATCATCCAGCGCACAGGTTGAGGTTTAGTGAGAGCCGAAAGTCCAAGGGCAATTATCCCGGAAAGTATTGTAGCAAATGCCGTTACGGTATTGGCTAAATCCGCTGCTGCAACATCGCTCATTCTAACCTCCTATTACTTGATACAATTTGTTACTTTAATAAAACAGTCCCAGATATTATAATTCAACTATTAAGTGGGTGATACCATGAATATAATCGATTATTTGCCCGAAATTGAGGAGATCGTCGATAAGGCGCTTAGCGAAGACCTGGGACATGGCGATGTTACAACCGATGCTCTAATACCCTCCAATAAACAGGTTAAGGCAAGCATCACATCTAAGTCAAAGGGTATACTGGCTGGTATAGAAATCTGTAAACTCGTCTTCCTCAAGGTAGACCCTTTTATCAAATTTACGATTGTAATTGGGGACGGTATCTTGATTCAGCCTGGAACTACTATAGCCACGATCGAGGGTGCAGCTCAGAGCATACTCAAAGCTGAGAGAACGGCGCTGAACTTCCTGCAGCACTTAAGCGGTATCGCAACAGTAACTTCCCAGTACGTTGAAGCTGTTAAGGGTTTGCACACCCAGATACTTGATACACGAAAGACTATACCTGGACTGAGAACCCTGGAGAAATACGCCGTGGCAACCGGTGGAGGTAAGAATCACCGTTTTCACCTGGGAGAGACTATTCTAATAAAGGACAATCACATCGCCCTTTTGCGTCAGCAGGGGCTGGATATAAAGGACGTTGTAATGAAAGCTCGTAGTAGGGCGCCTACTGGCATTAAAGTCGAGATAGAAACCACTGATCCGGAGGATGCCTTTGAGGCTGCAGAGGCCGGGGCTGACATCATCATGCTGGATAACATGAACCTTGAAGAAATGCGTCAGGCAGTGGGCTTAATCAAGGGCCGGGCTAAGACCGAGGCATCAGGGGGTATCACCCTAGCTA
>CAYLRS010000366.1:0-1596 GCA_964385895.1 uncultured Dehalococcoidales bacterium | reverse complement strand
CCTTCATGGACAGGGTGCTATTGGAAAGCGACCCCCATAGCGTTATCGAGGGCATGATCATCGCGGGATATGCTGTCGGCGCACGGGAGGGTTATATATATATACGGGAAGAGTATCCATTAGCCATTGAGAGGCTTAACACTGCACTTTCTCAAGCCGGAAGGTTGGGCCTGCTGGGCAACAATATACTTGGCAGCGGCTTCGACTTCAACATTGAGATAGTCAAAGGCGCGGGAGCTTTTGTCTCCGGCGAGGAAACGGCGATGATCGCTGCCATTGAAGGAAGGCGCTCCTGGCCTGAGCATCGCCCGCCATATCCCACGGAGTCAGGACTCTGGGGCAAGCCAACCCTGGTAAATAATGTTAAAACCCTGGCTTATATTCCGCTTATCATACAGCATGGGGGCAAATGGTTTGTTGGTACCGGGACCAAAGAAAGCCCCGGCACGGCCTTATTTGCCCTGGCCGGCAAGCTGGTCAATACCGGTCTGGCAGAGGTGCCCATGGGCACCACACTCGAAACGCTGGTTTTTAATATCGGTGGCGGCATCAGGGACGGCAAGAAGTTGAAGGGCGTGCAGATAGGCGGTCCCTCCGGAGGTTGCCTACCTGAGAGCCTTCTCGATACTCCCATCGACTTCGATTCGCTTCAAGAAGCAGGGGCCATCATGGGTTCCGGTGGCGTCATCGTCATGGACGAGGACAACTGCATGGTAGATACGGCCAAATTTTTCGTCGATTTCAGCCAGAAAGAGTCGTGCGGCAAGTGTACCCACTGCCGCATCGGCACCTGGCAGATGCTCAGCGTACTCGAGGACATCACCAGAGGTAGCGGTTCATTAAATAGCTTAGAGTTGCTGAAAGTGCTTGCGGAGGACATCAAAGAGGGATCTTTGTGCGGCCTGGGTAAGATGTCACCCAACCCGGTGCTCACCACCCTGCGCTACTTTCGCGAGGAGTACGAAGCTCACGTGCTGGAAAAGCGCTGCCCCGCCCGTGTCTGTAAAGAATTAACCGCCTACTACATCCTGCCGGAGAGATGCGAGCGCGGCTGTGACCACTGCGTGCTGGCATGTCCCGTTGAGGCTATATTCAGCGACGAGAAGGGGCTTAAGGTCGTCGACCAGTCAAAATGCACTAAATGCGGTAGTTGTGAGCTTGTCTGCCCCGTGGAGTATAATGCTGCGATAAGGTTATCTCCAGTCAGCCTTGTACCGGCAAACCGCAGGGGCAGGACGGAATCGCCTTGAAAGGAGCCACAGTAACATGACAGTTACCATTGCAGTGGCAGGCAAGGGGGGCGTGGGAAAAACAGCGATATCGGCTATACTGGTCGATTTTTTGTCCAGTAAAGGCATAGTGCTGGCAGTGGACGCCGATCCCAGCACCAACCTCAACGATGCACTGGGTGTAAACGTGGAGAATACTGTGGGCAGGACCCGCGAGAAGATGACCGATGAAATAAAAGAAGGAAGACTGACCATAGCGGCTTCCAAGCAGGAGATCCTGGACGCCAGGATACATGAGTCATTGGTGGAAACAAACAGATTCGACCTGCTGGCGATGGGCAGGCCCGAGGGACGCGGGTGTTACTGC
>CAYLRS010000365.1:0-1634 GCA_964385895.1 uncultured Dehalococcoidales bacterium | reverse complement strand
CCGGCTATCTGCAGCAAAACCGCTACGACATGATAATCGACCACCATGAAGACCCTGATGCCAAGGGTTTCTACCTTTACCAGTATGGCATGCCAGACCAGTCGCTGAGCAGGAAGATAATCCAGGCCCTGAAAGGCGACGGCTACCCTGCGGAGCAGGATATCAAGATGGTGACCCTCAAGACCGATGACGGCCTGATAGACGCTCCAATGTGGGGGCTGTGGTACATGAGGGCCAGCGGCCAGATAGGCAGCGCCAATTACTCGCGGTTATACAACAGCGATACCGTCCACACGATTGAAACGCCCACCAGGCTCGAACTCAAAGACCGGCTGACCATACACCGCAAGGCTCAGGAAATGATGCTGGAGGATTTGCCTTCCGGAATGTAGGGGCGGACACGAATGTCCGCCCGATATTAGGCGGGCGGATTTAAAAATCCGCCCCTACATGTAATATAAAGGAGTTATGTGATGAAGCCTCCTCTCTTTGAAAAATATCCCGCGCTGGAGAAACACCTGCCATGGATCTGCCTGAGCAACTGTCCCACTCCCGTTCAAAAGCTGGAGAAGCTGGGCAAGGAGATCGGGCACGATAACCTGTGGATAAAGCGGGATGATAAGTCCTCGGAGATCTACGGCGGCAACAAGGTGCGCAAGCTGGAGTTCATGCTGGCAGACGCCCTCAAAAAAGGCTGTAAGTGGGTCATCACCTTCGGCGGTATCGGCACCAACCACGGCCTGGCCACCACCATCCATGCCAGCAGGCTCGGCCTGAAAACGGCACTGGTACTCATCAACCAGCCGCTTAGCGACCACGTGCAGGAGAACCTGCTGCTGGACTGTCACTTCGGCGCCGAGATACATTACGCGCCCAGCATGATCATAGGCGGATTCCAGACCGCCGGAGTTTACCTGAAACACGGGCTGGTATATTTCATTCCGCCCGGTGGGTCTTCTACGTTGGGCAGCATCGGCTACGTAAATGCCGCCCTGGAACTGAAACAGCAGGTGGATGCCGGGTTGCTGCCCGAGCCTGAATACATCTTTTGCGCGCTCGGCTCCAAGGGCACCCTGGCCGGGCTGGTACTGGGCGCCAGACTGGCCGGCATGAAGACTAAGGTCATCGGTGTGCGCGTGGCCACGGAATGGATCACCCATGCTAAAAACACTGTGCGGCTGGCCAACCGCATGGCCGCGCTGCTGCGTAAATATGACAAAACCGTTCCGGCGGTTAAGTTCGGCATGGAGGACATTCATATCATCCACGATTTCTTTGGCGGCGAGTACGGCAGGATAACACCGGAAGGCAAAGAGGCTCTGGAGCTTATGCAGCGGACAGAGAACATTAAACTCGAGCTCACTTATACAGCCAAGACGCTCGCCGGCCTGCTCGATTTTATTAAAAGGCATCCCGAGCTAAACAATGCACCGCTCCTGTTCTGGAATACATATAACGGTGTGGATTTAACTCAGACGATTATTGAGAACCACGACTACACAAAGTTGCCGAAATCACTTCAGTGGTGCTTCGATAAGAACCTTATCCCGTGCCTGGGTGGCAAGGATAAAAAGTAGCTAGAGGCCTTCGTGAACCGTAGGGACGGGTTTTTAAACCCGTCCGCGAAGCAAGGG
>CAYLRS010000364.1:0-1658 GCA_964385895.1 uncultured Dehalococcoidales bacterium | reverse complement strand
AGTGCCGTCGGCATTGGTCACCACCCTGATACTTATGTTTTCCGTTGCTACTCCGCCTTTGTTATCGGTAACTTCCAGAGTTATCGCATAAGTCCCCATCTTGCCGGGAGGCATCCACAACACATCCTTTCCTTCGCCCGTAATAGTTCCAGCCCCGGCTTTCCACTGATATGTCAGGTTGTCGCCATCAACATCGCTGGCGAGGCATTCGATTTGAACTTCTATATTGGACATAGCATCCCTGGCATAAATTATATTTTCAATCACGGGCGCATTATTCTGTGGCTTAACTACAGGTGGAGGTGGAGTGCAGGCAAATTGCACGCAAAGTGCCAATATAATTAGAATCAGCGCTAACCTTCTTAAAATATTGTATCGGTTCATAGTTTTTGCCTCCAGGAATCTAACCGGATATAAATAAAGTGCTCAGCCACTGCGCTACGTAATAAATGCCGATGCCGATAAAGGCAATGGCAACGACTATGCGTATTATTTTTTCGCTGCGCGAGATCGCGTCGATCCACCTTGAAATGCCGGCTATTCCAAACGAGAGAAGTATGCCGAACAATAAAACCGGCAATCCCGTGCCCACCGCAAAAAAGGCCGGCAGCGTTATACCGCCGGCGGATTTTAGAGCCAGGGGAATCAAAACAGCAAAAAACAGGACGGCGCTATAGGGACAGAAGGCAAGGGCAAAGAGAGCGCCCAGTGGAAATCCACCGATCATGCCCCAGTCAGCAACCTTGCCTCCGAGGCTGGATATGCTGTTACCGCTGTTGCCAAAGCTTATCCTGTCGATGAAAAGCAGCAGCACCCCGATGATTATCAGGAAAGGCCCGAGGACCTTTTCTCCAATACTCTGGAGAAATATTGAAACACCGGGGATTTCCAGGCCCAGGTAGATGATAAGGGCGCCGAGTATTGTATAAGTCAGCATACGTCCAAGTGTATATAACGTAGCCGTTATCACGGAATACTTACGGTCGGTAAGTTTACGGCTGACATAAGCCAGGGCGGCGATATTGGTGGCCATGGTGCAGGGACCAAGAGTGGCCATCAGTCCCAGAAAAAATGCTGAAATGGCAGGAATACCAGTACTGTTTGCCAGGCCCGACAAATCCATTAAAATTTACCTTCGAGGCTTTGCGTGATAACGCTGCGCACCTTTTCATTGAACCCCGGCGGGTCATCGTTGCATTTCCAATACCAGATTTCCTCGATATTTTTGATATGGTCGGCGCCGTCAATAATTGTATTCACGAAGAGCTGCGATCCCACCACGCCCAATTTTTTCACCAGGGCCACATTCTTCGTTTCCTGCGCATTGATAATAAGGAATCTAAGTTTGCCGCTGCTGAGCTCATCTTTGAAATATGTATTGACAACCCATTTGATGCGCGATTCAAAGCAGAGACATGTTACGCATCGCTGCACCATGTGAGTATATATAACCTCGCTCCTCAATGACGGGGCAGGGGTTTGTGATGGCTGTCCAGTTTCCGGGGGACTTGATGGGTTAACCGGGGGTGGACTCACAACTGGTGTAGCAGGCACAGGCGTACCGGATGAAATTGCTGGCGGGTTGGTCGCTGCAGGGGAAGAAATGCTGCATCCGGAAAATAACGCTAAGGCCAATATCAATGGCACAGAAAAAAGCA
>CAYLRS010000363.1:0-1681 GCA_964385895.1 uncultured Dehalococcoidales bacterium | reverse complement strand
CCGTAATCCGTGGATTTCGCGATAGTGCAGATATGATTTGTATGTGGTAGTCTATCACCCAGGAGGTTAATATGAAGCAAACATCGAAACGACTGGGTGTCAAAATTGTTGGCGGACTAAAGGAAGTTTCTACTCCGTGGGGAGGAGCATCATTGTTAGTGGATTTATTTCGTAAAGTGGAGATGGACCGGTTAGCTAACCGTGTATTACCCGCTAAAAGATCGTCCAAAGGACTTAATCAGGGTCAGATGGTGGAGAGCTTCGTCTTGCTCAGTTCGTTGGGTGGAGAATGCATTGATGATATGCAGCACCTTCGCGATGATGAGGGATTTACGGGAATCCTGGGTTACAAACCTCCAGCACCAGAGACAGCCCGACAATGGTTGGATGGATTTCATGATGAGGCCTTAATGACGAAGAGACCTTTGCAGGGGAGTTTTATCCCACCTGAATCCAATGCCTTAGCCGGACTCAAAGAGATCAACCGGCGGAATATCTGTGCCTATATCAACAACCTTAAACCAGGTAGGGAAATCACTTTGGATGTAGATACCCAGCTTATCGAGACCAACAAGGCTGGAGCTAAGTATTGCTATGATGGCTACAAGGCATATCAGGCCATGAAGGTCTGCTGGGCAGAGACCTTGTTAGTGCTGGCAGATGAGTTTCGTGAGGGGAATGTCTTTCCCGGCAAAGATATTAAAAAGGTGGTTGATGAAGCCTTTGAGATACTGCCGCCTGGAGAATGGAAGGTGAAGGTGCGTTCTGATTCAGCTGCTTACGATCAGGACATCCTGGATCACTGGAACGGTCGTCAGTGGGGCTTTGCTGTAAGCGCCGCTATGCATCAGCAATTAAGGCAAGAGATAGAACGCTTAGATGATACCGCCTGGCGAATTTGGAAAGGCGATAAAAGTGGGGTAGTGCGGGAGTGGGCTGACGTACCCTACGTACCTGGCCGAGAATATGAAAAGAAAAATAGCCTGCCCTATCGCTATCTGGCGATCAGGGTACGGCGTCAGCAGGGAGAACTCTTTGAAGACGGGACCAGTGTGCGCCACTATGCGATGGTCACTAATCTTTGGGATATGGAGGGACAAGCTCTGCTGGAATGGCAGCGAGGCAAAGCCGGTACTATAGAGCAGGTGCATCACATCCTGGTCAATGAACTGGCAGCGGGGATATTCCCCAGCGCCAAGCATGGGGCTAATGCGGCCTGGTTGAGGCTGCAGGTAATCACGTATAACCTGCTCCAGTTTCTCAAGAAGGCAGCCTTACCGGAAGAATATGCCGATGCCCACCCCAAACGGCTGCGGTTTGCCATCTTTACCGTCATAGGCAGATTGGTTAGCCATGCCGGGCAGACGTTGTTACGTATAGCAAGCAAGGTATTGGCTGCGATAATAGCTCCAGGCAGAAGGAGAATAGCTTTATTGAGCTTGAGTCCAGGGTAACCAGTTGGGGAGAAGGAGAGAATATGGAGATAGTTTACTGACTGTCTTCGGAAGAGGTGTGCCTTAAAACAGGTGGCATCCTTGATTAAGCGGTATTTGAAACCCTTTACCATCAATACAGGGGTATTTGCTGCCGCTTGAAACATAATCCTGATATGATTTTAGGCTTCTAAATGGCTGGATAGTACACTATGATTTATTATGTTAAAAGAATCCACGGATTACGG
>CAYLRS010000362.1:0-1684 GCA_964385895.1 uncultured Dehalococcoidales bacterium | reverse complement strand
AGGTGGCGCAGGCGTGGGAGAAAAGCCGTTTCACCGATCCCTTCATGCGCGAGGACCTGCTGGATTTCGGCATCATGATCGACACACTGGAGTGCGCCGTAACCTGGGAAAACCTGGCAAAGGTGCATGCGGAGGTCCGTGCCTTTGTCAAGGCCCGTCCCAGGACCATCTGCATGACGCACCTCTCACATGCCTATCCACAGGGCGGCAACCTGTACTTCATCTTTATCGCCAGGAGCAATGACATCAACGAGTACCTGTCGCTGCAGTACGGCATACTGGAGGCCATCCGCAAGGCCGGCGCCGCCATGAGCCACCACCACGGGATAGGCAAGCAGACAGCCCCCTGGCTGGAGGAGCAGATCGGCAAGCAGCAGCTGGAGGTCATCCGCGTGCTGCGCGACCACTTCGACCCGCACCATGTGATGAACCCGGGCGGTACGCTGGGGCTCGATATGTCCGAGGAGCAGAAGAACAAGCGCTGGGGATTCAGGAAATGAAATTATAAGGGGGAAGGAAATGGCTGAGAACTTGCTTTCGATCGATGCCGGCACACAGAGCATACGTGCGCTGCTGTTCGATCCGCGCGGCAAACTGATTGCCAAGCACCGTGTACCCATAGAGCCGTACTATTCCGAAGCGCCGGGTCTGGCAGAGCAGAGGCCGCAGGTCTTCTGGGACGCGGTCTGCCAGGCCTGCCAGGGGCTCTGGCAGCAGTCCGGTGTGAAGAAGGAGAGCATCGCTGCCGTTGCGCTCACCACGCAGCGGGCCACTGTAATCAATGTTGATGACAAAGGCGAGCCTTTACGGCCGGCGATCGTCTGGCTCGACCAGCGCCGTACTGAGGGGCTGCCCCCGGTCAGTGGCCTGTGGGGAGCTGCGTTTGCAGTGGCGGGCGCCAGTGAGACGGTGGCCTACCTGCAGGCTGAGGGTGAGGGCAATTGGATACGCATCCACCAGCCCGAGATATGGAAGAAGACGCACAAATATCTATTACTCTCGGGATACCTGACTTACCTGCTGGCAGGCAGGTTTGTTGATTCGGTGGGTTGCCAGGTGGGTTATATCCCCTTCGATTATAAGAGTCAGGCTTGGGCGAATAAAAAGGACTGGAAGTGGCAGGCGCTGCCCATGGATCCCAGGATACTGCCCGAGCTGATACCGCAGGGGCAGGTGCTTGGAGAGATCACTCCCGGGGCGGCGGAAGCAACGGGAATACCGGCCAGGCTTCCTTTAATTGCCGCCGCGGCGGATAAGGCCTGCGAGGTGCTGGGCGCCGGCGCACTGGAGCCGAACGTCGCCTGCCTGAGCTACGGCACCACCGCTACCATAAATACGACCCACAGTAAATATATCGAGGTCATACCACTGATACCTCCCTATCCCTCGGCAGTGCCGAAGCTGTACAACTTCGAGATACAGATCTTCCGTGGCTACTGGATGGTGAGCTGGTTCAAGAACGAGTTCGGGTTGCGTGAGCAGCGCCTGGCGGCCGACAAAGGAGTGGAGCCGGAGGTGCTCTTCGACGAGCTGGTCCGCTCCGTGCCCGCAGGTTCGCAGGGTCTGGTGCTGCAGCCCTACTGGTCGCCGGGGTTGCGCTTCCCGGGTCCCGAAGCTCGTGGAGCTATTATCGGCTTCGGTGATTCCCACACCCGTGCCCATATCTACCGCGCTATACTGGAGG
>CAYLRS010000361.1:0-1687 GCA_964385895.1 uncultured Dehalococcoidales bacterium | reverse complement strand
AAATAGGATTGCAGCTAGCCAAAGTTACCCGCGAGGAACTGAGGGGGATACAGGAACTTCTGCCCGAATGGGCCAGGGTCAATCACCCGCTGGATATAGAGCCCCTCATGGAAAGAGTGGGCGGCAACGAGGCCTATAAAATAAGCATGGAAACCATCCTCAAGTGTACCAGCGTCGACATGGCGTTGCTTATCGTCGGCCTGGGGATTTTCGACGAGGAAAGAGAGTCGAAAATTGTGGATGTTCTCATACCCGTAGTTAAATCTGCCGCCAAGCCGCTGGCAGTAGCTCTGCTCGGCCCGCGTTCGCATTGCGACCATGTTGCCGCCCTGCTGGAAGAGATGAAAGTTCCCACTTATATGAGCATCACCCGCGCCGTCAAAAGCCTGACCGCCCTGGCAGCATATGCTCGGGTAAGGGGTAAGCATTAAACCAAGCAAGAGAAAAACACTACTTTTATATGCGCGCTGAAGACACTATCGGTCGTAAGTTCTATGAATGGACCGCGGGCAAAGGCCTCCGCGAAGTTATAGTCGCCATATTCAATAGAATTCGCGATATCCCCTACGCTGTGCTGCCGGAGCTCAATAGTCCCCGCGACTACATACATATACTGGACCTTAAGATGGGATCGTGCACGCCCAAGCATTTCCTGCTGAGTAAAATGTATCAGAGACTCGGGCTGGATGTCTTATACGTCGTTTACCCCTACCGCTGGGCCGAGTTCAAAGAGCTGTATCCGCCGGGACTCTGGAACCTGGCAGAGCAGATGCCCATTGCCCACCACCTTGCCTGCAGGGTCGAGATAAACGGCCGCTACGTGCTGGTGGACGCCACCATAGATCCACCCCTGGGCAGGATCGGGCTGCCGGTCAATGACAGCTGGGATGGGATATCCGACACGTGTCTTCCTGTTCTTCCCATCGGGGGCGAGGAAATATATCATCCTTCAGAAGCCGAGTTCATATCACCGCCGGACCTGAACGAAAATACCCTGGCTTTCTACCGGGGGCTCAACGACTATTTCGACAGGGTGAGGAATGGAAAGGTCTAAAGCCGATCTGGTACTTCATAACGCAAACGTAATTACTCTGGAGGCGCGTTACCCTCGGGCAAAAACGGTATATATCAGCGAAGGTAAAATCCTTAAGGTCAGTAACAGAGGTATCGACAAACAGTTCGTGGATACCTGTACGCGGGTAATAGACTGCACGCGTAAAACCATAATCCCCGGCTTCCATGACGCACATTGTCATATCGTAGCCTACGCGGAAAGCCTGCTGAACATCGATATAAGCCCGGCATCGGTCAAATCTATCGAAGATATTATCCAAAAAATACAGGAGGCCGCCGGGGCCATACCCGCAGGCAACTGGATAAGATGCTCGGGATACAACGAGTTTTACCTTGCGGAAAAGCGGCATCCAACCTGCCGCGACCTCGACCGGGCAACACGCCTCCACCCGGTTAAGCTGACGCATCGCAGCAGCCACGCGCACGTGCTCAACAGCACCGCATTAGCACTTGTGGGTATCAGCAATGAGACGGAGGAGCCGCCCGGCGGCATGATCGACCGGGATCTGGAGACAGGCGAACCTGACGGGATACTTTATGGTATGGGTGCTTATCTTGCCAGGCGTATCCCGCTATCTGATGAGAGAGAACTAGAAAACGCGCTATGCAGGGC
>CAYLRS010000360.1:0-1689 GCA_964385895.1 uncultured Dehalococcoidales bacterium | reverse complement strand
GGTAGCGGATTGATTTGCCTTCCGAAGCGTGTTCCCGTATGGCCGTAGAGCTTATTCCTATGTATGGCTCGTCAAACATGACAACTCTCTCCGAGATCCCCGGGATGTCCAGCTCCAGATCGGTAAGCAGGGGCCTCGGGTAGCCAGGCCGTGGGAATGCTAACAGGGTTGCCATCTTGGATATGCGGTATGGGGCTTTCCATTTCAACATGTCGGCCAGGCTGTCCCAGCCAACAATGAGAAACATACGGGTGTCGTGGCCAAGATCTCTCCATAATTGCTCAAGGGTATCAACAGTGTATGTGGGACCTTTCCGTTCTACCTCAAGACCTGAAACAGCGAAACTCCAGTTGGATTGTATAGCTAATTTTACCATCTCGAGCCGGTGCCCAGCAGGTGTTATGTCATGACCGGATTTCATCCATGGCTCCCCGGCAGGTATAAATATAACCCTATCAAGCTCGAGTCTGCTCCTGGCTTCCTCCGCAATGATTAAATGCGCTAGATGAATTGGATCAAATGTGCCACCCAGTATTCCTACTTTCATGCCAACCTCTTTCTGTTCACTGGTTTCGGCCGATAAACAACCTCCGGCTCACTATTCGCTACCCGTTTTGCCTGCTCATTATCGACTATATTATTTACAGCGGCTATAAGCTCCGATAATCCCCGCCTATCCTTTGCAGAAATAAAGAATAAAGGTAATCCGCACGCATTTAGTTCCTGCTTAATATTATCCAATTCTGATGAATCTATAAATGTATCTATTTTATTAACCGCTATTACGCTATTTTTCTTTACAAGTTCAACACTGAACAGCTCGACTTCCCTGAGCAAGTCATTCAGGTTGTCCCTGATATCCGGCCTGCAGCCGTCCACCAAATACAATAGAACCATTGCCCTCTCAGCATGACATAAAAAATGATTGCCCAAACCCCTGCCTTCGTGAGCGTTTTTGATAATTGCAGGCATTTCCGACCAGACGTAACTTCTAAGATCCGATTCAACCATGCCAAGTACAGGTTCTCTTGTGGTGAAGGTGTATTCCGCAATCTCGGGTTTCGCACCTGTTAAAGCTGACAAAAGGGTGGACTTACCGCTATTGGGCAATCCTATAATGGCGACATCCACCATGAGCCTGAGTTTTAATATGATATTATGTCTTTCTCCATCTTCTCCCGGCTGTGCTTCTCTAGGTGCCTTGCGCGTTGAAGTAGCGAAATGAACATTACCCAGACCACCCCGGCCTCCTTTAGCCGTCATCACCTTTCGGCCGCTTCTCTGAAGGTCTGCGATAACCAGCTCTTTTTCTTCCTGCTTTACATAAGCGATAGACCCAACAGGCACGTCTATAAAAAGATCCCTGGCATCGGCTCCGTGCATCTTCTGGCTTCCACCATTTCTTCCATCTTCCGCCTTGAATAACTTTTTAGGTCTGAAACTTGCCAGGTCTCTAATATCACTACTCGCATGCAGGAAAACATCCCCTCCTTTACCTCCGTCTCCGCCATCAGGTCCACCAAACGGCAGATATTTCTCACGTCTAAAGCTGACAAGGCCGCTACCGCCTTTTCCTGCCTGGACTACAATAGTAACCTCATCAACAAACATATGAAAGATTATACCTCTTACAGGATGTCGGTTATATATATCATCACAAGAATAATAAGGGAATTTGAAATGTGGATG
>CAYLRS010000359.1:0-1703 GCA_964385895.1 uncultured Dehalococcoidales bacterium | reverse complement strand
TCATTGTCCTGTGCTTCCCACTGGCAGGGAGTGTGAGGTTTTGGTATGAATGAGGAAACCGAGACCCTGACCCGGGGCGGCCTTCCCCTGATATTTTTGCCAAGCCGATAAATTGATCCAACGAGATCGGTTATCGCCTTGACATCATCCATGGTCTCAGTGGGCAAACCCACCATGAAATAAAGTTTAAGGTTCATCCAGTCTTTTTCGAAAGCTGCCGTAAAAGCCTCTGTCATTGACTCTTCGGGAATCGCTTTGTTGATGGCCCTCCTCAATCTGTCGCTTCCTGCTTCGGGAGCGAAGGTGAGCGTGGTCTTGCGGCCGGCGGGCAGTGACTCGATAAGTTCGATTGAGGATTTGTCCAGCCTCAGGCTGGGCAGGGAAATCGTGATGCCGTCACTGCCGTATTTATGCGCAAGCGTGTCAACGAGGTGGCTTATATTACTGTAGTCGCCGGAACTCAGTGAGACAAGTGAAATGGTGCTATAGCCGCAGTTTTTCAGCAGGCAATCGACGGCTTCAAGCACAGCCGGTTCCGGGAGTTCCCTTACCGGGCGATAGAGCATGCCTGCCTGGCAGAAGCGGCAGCCCCGGCTGCAGCCCCGCTGTATTTCCACGGCGCCCCTATCGTGAATTACCTCGACGTAGGGCATCACAGGTCTTACCACAGGGGTTAAATTTATTGCTATTACCCTGTCAATCCTAACGGGTGCATTATCAGACGTAGTCTTGATCGATGCGAGCGTGCCATCCGCGTTGTGATGGGTGGAGTACAACTGTGGAACATAGAGACCCGGTATTTGCGCGAGATGTTGAAGCAGTTTGGCCCTGTTTTCTCTATGGGAGCGAAGTATATGCACAAGGCTCGGGAGAGAGTCCTCGGCCTCGCCGATGAAGAAGGCGTCGAAGAAATCCGCCATGGGCTCGGGGTTGAGGACGCAACTCCCGCCGGCAATAATCAAGGGGTCGGATTTATCTCTATCACGGCTGAAGAGCGGTATGCCGGCGAGGTCCAGCATGTTGAGGACAGTGGTGTAACTTAACTCGTAGCCCAGGGAGAAGCCGACTATATCGAATTGCCGCAAAGGCCGCTGGGACTCCAGGCTGTTAAGCGGAATGTTGTGCTGGCGTAGCAGCTCCTCCATGTCCACCCAGGGTGCGTAAACACGTTCGGCAAGCACACCCTTCATATTATTTAGCAGTTCATAAAGTATAGGTATAGCTAAATTGGACATCCCGACCTCGTATATATCGGGAAAAGCGAGGGCCACACGAACTGAAGCGGAATCCCATTCCTTTTTAACGGTGTTCCACTCCCCGCCCGTATATCTGGCGGGCTTAGCTACCTTCTGCAGAATTGAATCATCGATACGGAGCATATTATTCCAACCTCCCAATTATAACCCCGTTGTTGACAGCAATTGAAATCCTGTGATACTATTTCCATTTGTTGCGAACTTGCGCTATTATATATGAATTCAGCGCACGTTTGGATCTTACCTGGATAACAGATAAGCCGGCTGGTTGACCCGGGATGTGGGCCAGATCGGGAAGAAGTCCGGGAGCAACTGGGTGGCTTTTTAATTTGCCAAAAATTAATAGATATAAGGTAAGGAATTAATTATGCCGACTGTAAACCAGCTGGTCAGGAAAGGTCGCCGGAGAGTGACCAGGAAGACCAAGGCACCTGCCCTGCAGGTAAT
>CAYLRS010000358.1:0-1729 GCA_964385895.1 uncultured Dehalococcoidales bacterium | reverse complement strand
TCTAAGCCCGTCGCGGAAGCGTAAAGCAGTCGTGTCTGTGTGCCAGACACTGGCTGTCTCGGAACGACGGGCATGTCAGTCCCGCTTAGCTCAGTGTGATCAGGCCACGTTTGATAGCTATGATCACCGCCTCTGTGCGTGCATTGGCATTCAGTTTACGCAGTATCGAAGTAATGTGGTTTTTCATAGTTTGTTCGCTGATGGTAAGAGCGGCAGCGATTTCCTTGTTAGAGTTGCCTTTGGCTAAATAGCTTAAAACCTCCGTTTCTCTCGGGGTAAGCGGCGATACGAATGGTTCCACCCCCTTACCCCAGGACATATCCTGAAACTGTTGAAGCAGCTTCTCTGCTACCCGTGGCTGGGAGAAAACGGTGTCATTTATGGGATGCTGCCCAAGTGCTGCCTTTCCAATAGTGGCTATCAGCACTTCAGGTGAAACCTCACGCTGCAGATAGCCCGCGCAGCGGGACTTAATAGCCTCAAACAATTCTGCATCGCTTTCATTTGAAGTCAGCAATAATATGGCTACGACGGGATACTGCTGTTTAATCGACCTGGCAATCACCGGCCCCTGCCCAGATGATAAATCCGTGTCCAGAAGCAAAACGTCCGGCTGTGCATCGTTCAAAAGGGAAAACAGCTCCTGGGTGGAACCCACCTCACCGCAAATACATATATCCTGGCACTGATTAAGTATCAAGCTTACCCCCCGGCGGAAAAGAGATTGCCGGTCAGCAATTACTACCTTTATATCGGTACTGTTCTCTGCCATTTCAGTAAACACGTATATGTGCCGGCAGGTGGTCCTGCATCGAGCCCAGGGCTCAGTCTATATTCTGACAAATGAAATGTCAATCTGAGGTGACTGCTAAAAATCTAATATAATTCAAGAAGGGTTTAAAAATTGTAGCCGGCTTTTTTATAGTCATTCATCGCACGCTCTTCCAGTCCAGACTTATCGGCAAGTTCAGCAGCATGACTCCACATTACTTGAGATTCGTACTCCCTCAACTTGTTTTCCAACGAGGATGCTTCCTCGGTCTTTTCGGTTACACATGCTGCAAACCTTGAGACGGCGCGTGTTACTCTGCCACCGCATTGCGGACATGCCCGGACAGGCTCATCTTTAATTTTTTGCAGTACGTCAAAACCCTGGATGCAATGATTGCATCCTTTATTACAAGCTCTATACTCGTAGATCGGCACGTGCTTTTATGCTTCTTTAAAAATATAGCAATTTTTATAATCTGCAATTAATTTTGCCATTATCAAACATCGATGTCTAATATAAAAATCATGCGGGGCTATTGATACACTACAAAATATTGAGCGCCAAGCACAGGTAATAAAAGTTCTTTGTGAAGGTAACTCAATCCGCAGCACAGCCTGAATAACAGGAACTTCTATAAACACTGTTGTTAAACTGCTTAAGGAAGTCGGTGCTGCCTGTCTGGAATACCAGGATAAAGTAATGCGTAATCTGCCCTGTGAAAGGATAGAGTGCGATGAAATATGGTCATTCTGCTACGCAAAAGAAAGGAATGTGCCAGAAGATAAACAGGGGCAGTTCGGGTATGGCGATGTTTGGACGTTTGTAGCGCTTGATGCTGATACAAAGTTCGCCTTAAGTTGGTTAGTTGGACTACGTGAACCTGAATATGCCTATGAATTTGCTAAAGATATTAAGGAACGACTTTCAAATCGAGTCCAGCTAACTACTGACGGGCAT
>CAYLRS010000357.1:0-1770 GCA_964385895.1 uncultured Dehalococcoidales bacterium | reverse complement strand
AAAAATGGTAGTGAAATCTGTAGTGTCGCAGGCAATTTTTCAACCAATCAGGATCGGGGATTGTGAGATTAAGAACCGCATAGCCGTGGCCCCCATGAACATGACTTATTCCACGCAGGACGGTTATGTAACGCCACAGGACATAGCCCACCTTACGCGGCGTGCCCAAGGAGGCTTCGGGCTTATTATTACTGGGGCAATTATATGCACGCGGCTTGCTGCCCCGTTCGTTTTCCACAGGAACCTTTATCTCTATGACGAATCGTTCATACCCGGCTTAAATAACATGGTGGAAGCTGTGCACTCATTCGGTTCCAAGATATTTGCACAGCTTAGTATAGGGTTTGGTAGGCAAGGCCACGCATTGGACGGTACACCGCCGTATGCACCGTCAGCCATTCCTGTTAGTATTCCGATCGAAAATGTCCCGCAACAACTGATTGATTATATATTAACCTCGCCAGCTATGATGCATCCGTATGATATTCCTCGTGAAATGACAATAGAAGAAATTCACAGTGAAGAAAGGGAATACGCGGAAGCCTGCCGCAGGGCTGTAATTGCGGGGTTTGACGGCATTGAAATACATGCACCCCACGGGTACCTGGAGCACCAGTTTCTTTCACCGCGCTCCAACAAGAGGACTGACCTGTACGGTGGCTCACTGTTAAACCGGATGAGGTTCGTGGCTGAAGTCGTCGATTATGTCCTTGAGGCTGTCAACGATGCCATCCCAGTGGGTATCAGAATCAGCGCAGCCGAACATATGCCTGAAGGTTTAACCGCTGAAGAAATGATTGAAGTGGCTAGAAAGGTTGAGGAGCTTGGAGTAGCCTACTTACACCTGTCGGATGGGTCATACGAAGCGATGAAATACTTCTTCCCTGAAAGCATGGAGCATGTAGAAAATCACCTTCTCAAAGAGGCTAAGACAATTAAAGCTGCCTTGAAAATCCCGGTGATCACACCCAGCATCCACGATCCCAAGGTTGCGGAGCGTTCTATAAAAGATAGTGTTACAGATATGATTTCCCTAGGTAGGCAGGCAATCGCAGACCCGGACTGGCCAAATAAGGTGAAAGATGGTAAGGCAAGTTCTATAAAGTACTGCAAGCGGGACGGCATTTGCCTGAACAGGTGCAATGCCGGGTTATATCCAAGATGCTCTGTGAACCCTGAGGTCGGTTTCGAGGAACATTGCCCCGAGTTCTTCCAGACTAGGAGGGGAGGCCCTATAATGCCCAAAGCGATATCAAAGCTATATGGCAGAATTCCCTACACTGCCAACCCGTATATGGTCCTCCCGTCTGAAATGGATATGAGGAGGGTATAAGAAAGTGGATTTTGAATTTACTGAATCCCAGAAAATGCTGCGCTCCTCAGTACGCGAGTTTGTGGAACGGGAGCTTCCCGTTGACTACATACGCAAATGGGATGCCGACGAGAACATGCGCTGGCTTGATTTAGGCATCCACAGGAAGGCGATACAGCTTGGCTTCGCGCACGGCTCTGTTCCCAAAGAGTACGGTGGATTGGGCGGCAGCTTTATCGATGAGGTGATCACTGTAGAGGAGGTGAGCCGCCGCTCACCTTGTGCTGCCTTCGGCCTGGGCGGGGGCATGTTCGTCAGGCTGATCCATGCCCATGCCAGCGAGGAACAGAAGAACAACTACTTGCCCAAGATCGCCAGAGGGGAGATCGGATTCTGCATCGGTTTAACCGAGCCCGCGGGCGGTACGGATTTGCTGGGGGCCATTTCCTCCACTGCCG
>CAYLRS010000356.1:0-1773 GCA_964385895.1 uncultured Dehalococcoidales bacterium | reverse complement strand
GGCGGGTAGATATGCAAGCGATATGGGGCTATCGAGCCGTCGGTTACAATATAAAACCCTAGAGTGCCCTTCGGGGCCTGGAGGTAGCCGTAAGCCTCTCCGCGCGGTGGCCTGAAGAATTGAGGTACGCTGGCACAGACCTCCCCTTTTTCGGGCATCTGAGCCAGGGCTTGCTCAAGAATTCTCACACTCTGCCGCATTTCCTGCATGCGAACCCAGTATCTGTCATAACAGTCACCAACTTCTCCGGTGGGGATTGCAAAATCAAATCTTTCGTAGATGGAGTACGGGTCCACCTGGCGGATATCCCATTTTACGCCACTCGCGCGTAATACAGGCCCGCTCGCACCAATGCTAATTGCCGTTTCTTTAGGTAGTATACCAACACCCTTACTTCTGACAAGAAGTATTTCGTTCTTTGCCAGAAGCTGATCATATTCATCAAGGTATTTCGGCATCTCCGCTACGAATTTCTTCACTGCAGGTAAGAATTCACCGGGTATGTCCTGGCTTACTCCGCCTATGCGCATAAAATTGTAGAGAAGGCGTTGCCCGCTCACCATCTCGAACATGTCCATAATCTTCTCTCGCTCACGCCACATATAAAGCACAGGAGTCATCATGGCTCCGAGATCGTTGATGAAGAAGCCAACAGCCATCAAGTGGCTTGAGATGCGCATAATCTCAGAGAAAATCACCCTGATATACTCAGCCCGCTCAGGTACTTTGATGCCAGCTAGTTTTTCCACGGCAAGGCAATATGCAAGATTATTGGTCATGGATGAAAGGTAATCCAATCTGTCTGTGAACGGAATATTTTGGGTATATGTCCGGCCCTCTGCCAGTTTCTCGATACCACGATGCAGGTAACCGATAACCGGTTCAACATTTACCACAACCTCGCCGTCGAGGGTAACCCTCAAACGGAAAACTCCATGGGTGGAAGGATGTTGAGGGCCTATATTTAATATAAATGGCTCTGTTTGGATCGACATTTACAAATAGTCCCTCCGCAATGGATGACCTTTGAAACCATCCCACAGTAAAAGACGTTTTAACTCAGGATGGCCTTCAAACTTGATGCCGAACAAATCGAATACTTCCCGCTCCTGATAGCAGGCTGCCCGCCAGATATTAAACACAGATGGTACTGCGGGGTTTTCCCGGTCATGGCAACGAGTTTTTAACATGAGACTATGATTGTGCTTTAAGGAAACCAGACGGTAAACAATCTCAAAATAGTCGATATAGTCGACAGCCGTCAAAAAGGTCAAATAATCGAATTCCAGCCCCTGTGTATTTTTAAGAAATTCGCCTATCAGGTACAGCTGCTTGCTGTCAACTACTACCGAACCTTTATCGCTGGAAACAATAGACCCCGGGAAAGCCTCAGCTATCTTCTTTCCGATCTCTTCCCCGGTTATAGCAACTGTCACGTATTTGAACTACCTTTCGTTATTTACTTCAAAGATAAGTTGGGATTATCAATGGTGCCTTTTATCATTTTGGCATGCAGTTTAGTCACGCCATAAATTAAGGCTTCCGGTCTGGGTGGGCACCCGGGCACATACACATCAACCGGAATTATGCGATTGATTCCTGGGACAACACTATATGATTCCCTGAAAGTACCGCCGCTAATTGCACAGGCACCCATGGCAATAACCCACTTCGGTTCTGGCATCTGGTCATACACCATCCTTACAGCGGGCGCCATTTTCCACGTTAATGTTCCGGCTACTATCATCAAATCAGCTTGTCGTGGCGACCAGC
>CAYLRS010000355.1:0-1782 GCA_964385895.1 uncultured Dehalococcoidales bacterium | reverse complement strand
TTTAGGGCAGAAGGTCGCAGAGGTAGTTGAAACAAGCAACTCGGAATTTCTGGCGCAATGCTATGAACTGGACGGCACCCCGGCGCTGGGAAGTATGGTCAGGACAAAAGGTAAGGACTGCGAAATTTACGGGATAGTCTGTGCTTCGGCGACGCACAGCGTTGAGCCGGGTAGGCGCATCATGGCAAGGGGGCAGGGAGCGCAGTCGGAAACCGATGTCTTCAAAGCTAATCCACAGTTGGCGAAGCTGCTATGCTCCGATTTCCGGGCGCTGGTTGTGGGCCACGGCCGTGGCAGGTCCATGTACCAGTATTTACCACCCTCGCCCGCATCTATCTATGCCTTCGTTTATACCTGCAAATCGGAAGAAGTAAGAGATTTCACGAAGTCGTTGAATTTTTTAAGCCTGCTCATTGATACACGTCTGCCGGTGGCAACGGACGAGGTAATCGCCGCATTTCTGCGCTTAGCCAGCCAGACGCAACAGGAACCTCTGGATTTCCTGGTAAAGGCAGGTAAGGATCTGGCCTGGCTTTTAAGCAACGATATCAGGAGATTGGATTCCATTTTAAAGAGGCTGCGACAATGACAGAGAGGAGTAAGCAGGACAATATGCGGCTGGGGACTGTAATATTTGGTTCACTGATGCATGGGGTTCAGGTCAAGCTGGATCCGGGGAGGTCTGTCGAGGAAATAGCGGTCGGCCGCTATGTGGCCATCAAAGGCGAAAAGAAGCGGTTTTTCGGCATGATCACGGACGTGAGCCTGGAGGCGGTGGATCCACGGGCCATGGTAATGCCGCCGGACATCTCGGATCCATTCATTGCCAAGGTGGTTTCGGGGACAACTACCTACGGCAAAATAAGCGTTTTGCCCATGCTGACCATAAGCGGAGATGCAGCCACCATGCTCGAAGGACCGCAGCCTGCTAAAACCGTTCCCGCGCACTTTTCCGAAGTGCAACTGGCATCGCAGAGAGACGTTGAACTGGTATTCGGCCCTGAGGACAGGCAAAGGTTTTACATCGGGACACCCCTCGACATGGAGACCAAGGTATGCATCAACATGGAAGAGCTGGTCAAGCGTTCCAACGGAGTGTTCGGCAAGAGCGGTACGGGGAAAACATTCCTCACCAGGCTACTGCTTGTCGGCATGCTGCAGAAAAGCGGGGCCGTGAGCCTGATCTTCGATATGCATAATGAGTACGGTTGGGAGGGGAAGAGCGAGAAAGGGCACAGGGTCAAAGGCTTGAAGCAGTTATTCCCGGGAAAAGTCGCTGTATTTTGCCTTGACGAAGCTTATGCCCGGCGCAGGAATGTTAACGTCGATCATATGGTGAAGATTGGATACGATGAGATTGAGCCCGAAGACATTGCATTGCTGCGCCAGACGTTCAATTTCACCGACGCATCGATCCAGGCTATTTACGGACTGGCCCGCCGCTTTGGAGATAAAAAGTGGTTTGAATCTACGCTGAGCCTGGGCGAAGAAGAGAGCAAAAAGGTTCAAAAGGAGATGGAAATCCACGATAGTACGTGGCGGAACCTGAGGCGCAGCCTGATGAACCTGCAGCGTTTCCCATTCTTGATGTCCCACGCGCCTGATGACGCTGTCAAGAACATGCTGGGTTACCTTGAGCGCGGCATTAACGTGGTGCTTGAATTCGGCAGTTACGACGATATCTCGGCATATATACTGGTAGCCAATCTCTTAAGCAGGCGAATTTACACACAGTACCGGGAGAATGTTGATGTCTCCGATGCTAAAGGCAATAAAGAACCC
>CAYLRS010000354.1:0-1789 GCA_964385895.1 uncultured Dehalococcoidales bacterium | reverse complement strand
TGCCGGTGATTGAACCCATACCGCCGACGATTATAAAACCGATATACCAGAGCGATTCACGGAACGAGAATTGATCTACCGAGACAGAACCGTAATATGCTGCAAACAGGGAGCCGGCTATACCTGCATAAGCTGAGCAGACGGCAAAGGCAATCAATTTATACTTAAAGATATTGATCCCCATTAGCTCGGCTGCCAGGTCGTTGTCACGCACTGCTATGAAAGCTCTGCCCAACCGTCCACGTACAATATTTTTTGCGAAAAAAGTTAAAATAACCAGGAAGATCATAATCAGGAAAAAATACTTCCTCTCATCATCAATGGCAATATTGCCGATCTGGATAGCACCCAGTTGAAGTCCATTAATACCACCGGTTACATCACCGCCGCGAAGGAAAATGAACATAATAATATAGAATGCTGCTAACGTTGTGACGGCAATATAGAAGCCTTTTATCCTGAGCGATGGTAAGCCGAATACCAGGCCGATTAATGCTGTCCCAAAGGCGGCGAAAGGCACGGTCAGCAGCCAGTTCATGTGAAAGTGATGAACCAGCATCGCGCTGATATACGCTCCAACTGCAACGAACGCCGCATGGCCGAAGTTCAATTGCCCGCAGTACCCGGTAAGTATATTTAATCCCAGCGTCGCTATAATTGTGATAGCTAAAATATTTACCTTCGATAATATGTCCGCTCCTGCCATAAAAGGCATCACACAAAAGAAAAATACGGCAGCAAATACTGCTATGATCCACTGGAACCTCGTTCGCATGATAGCCAGATCCTGGCCGTAACTTGTATCGAATGTCCCGCATGGTCGTCTCATAATTCGCTCATCCTGTTAGATAATCAGACCCGCTCGATTCTCTTGTATCCGAAAAGCCCGTGAGGTAAGAATATTAAAATTATCAGCATAACGATAAAAGGCATTATCTCCCCGGCGCCACCGCCTACGAGCTTATCTAGATACCCTCCCGAAAGCATTTCGATCACCCCTATGATCAAACCGCCAAGGAGTGCGCCTGGTATGGATTCCAGTCCGCCGATGAGTACGGCCGGGAATGCCTTCACGCCGTAGGCTGCCAAAGTGCCCCGATCCAGCATCTGCAGGCTGCCGATGAGAACGCCGCTGCTGGAGGCCAGCAACATGGCGATGAACCAGCAAGCGAGAAATATAATAGTCACTTTTATTCCCACGCTTTGAGATAGCTGCTGGTCTTCCGCGGTTCCGCGCATGGCCAGGCCAAGTTTGGTCTTCTGGAAGAACAGTACAAAGATCCCGAACACGATCATGCAGATGACGAAGCTTACCAGATTACCGATTGAGAGAGAGATATCGCCTATATTGATGCCCCCTGTAGGTATCAGCGGCGGAAATACCCTTCCGGGACCTGGCCAGATAAACGTCACCAGTCCGGAAATTACCATTCCAAGTGCTATAGTGGACATGAGAGCCGCTATGATCGGCTGCCCGATTAACGGCCTTAACATGAAATGCTCGATCATAAAAGCCACCACAAAAGCCAGGATACACATCCCGACGATCATTATCGGCAGGTACGGCAGTTCAATCTTGAGGGCTAATGATGCTAAATACCAGGCGAAGAAAGCGCCCATAGCCGACATGTCACCCTGGGCGAAGTTAAGGATTCCGGATGCCTTAAAGATCAGCACTATGCCGAGAGCAAGGAGCGAATAGATACCGCCTATAAGTATCCCTGACAATATGAGTTGAAGAAGGTAAGTAAAATCCATGTCAGTCTATGCCCCTTATGTTCACCATGGT
>CAYLRS010000353.1:0-1797 GCA_964385895.1 uncultured Dehalococcoidales bacterium | reverse complement strand
ATCGACCTTGCCGGCTATCGGGCCGGGAGCATGAATGAATAGCCTGGATTTATCTGGAGTTTAATGGGAAAAGCAGCTTATTTTGATTTGTTCTCAGGGTGCAGCGGCGACATGATACTGGGCGCGCTGCTGGATGCAGGGCTGCCCCTGGAAGATCTGGCAAAGGGCCTGGCACATCTTAAGTTGACAGGTTACAGGATTTCGCAGCAAAAGGTTAAGCGGGGAGCCGTCTCGTCAACATGGGCCAGGGTCGTTCTTGAAGATAGAGTAAAGCAGCCGAAAAGGTCCTACAGGGACATAGTAAAGCTGATCTCATCCAGCGGACTTTCGGAAAAGGTAAAACAGCAGGCCGCTGCAATTTTCCGCAACCTCGGCGAAGTCGAAGCTAAAATCCACGGTGTCAAGTTAGAGAAGGTACATTTCCACGAGATCGGCGCGGTGGATTCCATCGTGGATATAGTGGGAGCATTGATCGGGTTTGATCTGCTCGGGATAGCGCATTTCTACTCCTCGCCGTTTCCTGCGGGCGGTGGTGTGGTAACGAGCCGCCACGGCGCTCTGCCCCTGCCCGCGCCTGCGACACTTGACCTGCTGGCACGTAAGCATGCTCCTGTAGTAAACCCTCCTCATGCAAGTATGGCCGGTATGGAGCTGGTGACCCCCACTGGTGCCGGGATCATAACCTCACTGGCCAAATTCGAGCGGCCCGCCATGAACCTGGAAAAAATCGGGTACGGCGCAGGGAGCAGGAATTTCGATGATTGCCCCAACGTAATGCGGATCTGGATAGGGGAAATGCCTGTTCACAGGAAACACGATGGTATGGTTTTACTCGAAACGAACATCGATGACATGAACCCGCAGATATATGACTACGTGATGGAGCTGTTGTTCAAACAGGGCGCCATGGATGTCTGGTTTACCCCCATCCAGATGAAGAAGAACCGCCCGGCGGTTATGCTGAGCGTCCTGGCTCCCGGCGAGGTTGAATCCAGGCTGGCAGAAACGCTGATGCGGGAGACCTCCACACTGGGCATAAGGGTGCGGCCCGTCTTCCGCCACATAGCCGGCCGCGACGTCGTCGAGATAGACTCGAGTTTCGGCAGGGTGAGGGTGAAGGTGAAGCGCTTCCAGGACGAGGTATTGAGCATTGCTCCGGAGTATGATGAGTGCCGCAAGATAGCAGCCAAAAAGGATATCCCGCTCAGGGACGTTTACCGCATGATCGAAGCTGAAGCACGCAAGTTATTAGCCTGAATTTAGCCCAAGTCATTGTATCCCTTCCCATTTAATAAATGGCTCTTTCATATCCACCATAGCATTCACGATTAGTTCCACCAGGCCACCGTAGTGGATGCCGCACTTCTCCCGGACGTTATAGTAGCCGAACAGGTCCCTGATCTGGCCCTTGCAGTTGGAGCAGGGGGCGCAGACGTACTTGTGGATGTCGGGGCTGATCACGTCCTGGAAGGCGTTGAGTATCTGGCGCAGCTTCATGCGGCCGGATACGACCGACCTCCAATCTGAGAAATTGAGATTATCCATGATAGCAAAGCCACTCCCGCCACCGCAGCAATAGTTAGCCACGCCGTGCGGTTCCATCTCGCGGAACTGCGGGCAGATCTTCCTGAGTATGCGGCGCTGCGGTTCCACGATCCCGCTGAGCCTCACCAGGTTGCAGGGGTCGTGCAGGGTGATGGGGAAGCTGTTTTTAGAAAGGTCCAGCTTTAGCTTGGTGTTGCACACAAGGTCCTCGAGCAGGGGTATGG
Source organism: uncultured Dehalococcoidales bacterium (assembly GCA_964385895.1). Classification (GTDB taxonomy): domain Bacteria; phylum Chloroflexota; class Dehalococcoidia; order GIF9; family UBA5629; genus CAYLRS01. The sequence continues at coordinate 28 of CAYLRS010000353.1, read as the reverse complement.
CGCTCTCGCGCGGGATGTTGAGGTCGCC
>CAYLRS010000352.1:0-1803 GCA_964385895.1 uncultured Dehalococcoidales bacterium | reverse complement strand
TGAAGTTCTACAGTAAAAGCCATTTTTACCGCTTTTCCAGCTTCAAAATTATGTTTTCACAACAAAATGTAGTGCCTAATTATTTACAAATATTTAACCTTTAACCCCTTGACAACAGGAACACTACTCATTATACTGATTGTAGTGGTTAATCAAGAGGTTTTGCATGTTCATCCGTAAGAAGGGTACCGGTCAGTACCAATACCTTCAGCTCGTCGAAAACCGCCGTGAAGGGGCAAGGGTTGTTCAGCGAGTGCTATGTACTCTCGGTAGAGTTGACCATCTAATAGTCACCGGCGCCACCGATGCCCTGCTGCGTTCACTGTCCCGCTTTAGCCGGCACGTCAGCCTCATTGATGATTTCCAGCAGGGACGATTGGAGGCAGGGACTATCCGTCAAATAGGCCCTGACCTGATTTTCGGACGCTTGTGGCAGGAGACCGGCATACAGGATGTTGTTCAGGAGCGCCTCCATCACCGGCAATTCGAGTTTGGAGTGGAACGGGCTGTCTACCTCACCGTTCTCCATCGTCTTTTCGAGTCGGGATCCGACCGTGCTGCCGAGCAGTGGAAGAGGGATGTGAGCATGCCTGGCGGTGAGAGTCTCCAACTGCACCACCTCTATCGAGCCATGCGCTGGTTGGGCGAAAACAAGGACGACATAGAAGAGGCCTTATTCCATAGACGGCAGGACATGTTTACCGAGCTATCGCTGGCTTTCTTCGATACCACCAGTCTGTACTTTGAAGGAGTTGGCGGTGAGAGCCTGGGGCAGTATGGTCACTCCAAAGATCATCGTCCCGATCTGAAACAAATGGTGATGGGAGCGGTGCTGACCGGTGAGGGACAGCCGGTCTGTTGTGAGATGTGGCCGGGGAATCACGCGGATGGTGCTGCCCTGTTACCAGTAGTAGATAAACTACGCCAGAGATTCGGATTAACGCGAGTTTGCTGGGTGGCCGACCGTGGGATGATCAGCCAGCAAGTAATTGAGGGGTTAGAAAAGCGTCATCTGGAGTATATCCTGGGAGCACGGATGAGAAGGCAGCGGGAAGTACGAGATGACGTCCTGGAGCGAGGCGGGCGGTATCATGAGGTAGCCGATAATCTCCGCGTTAAAGAGGTCTGGGTCAATGACAGGCGGTATATCATTTGCCATAATCCACAGGAGGCGGTCAAGGATGCCGCTGACCGGGAAGCCATTGTCCAGTCACTGCAAGATCAGTTACAAGATGGCAGCAGCCGACTGGTCGGGAACTCAGGATACCGCAAGTTCCTGCGTCTGGAGAAAGATGCGGTCAGTATCAATATGGAGAAGGTGGCAGACGAGGTGCGCTACGACGGCAAGTTTGTGTTGCGAACCAATACCAGGTTGCCCGCCGCTGAAGTGGCACTGCAGTACAAGCGGCTGTTACTGGTAGAGCAGTTTTTCAGGGCCACGAAAACGATGCTGCAGAGCCGTCCTATCTTTCATCAGTGGGACGCCACCATCAAAGGGCATGTCTTTTGTTCTTTTCTGGCGTTACTGTTACACCAGGAACTTCAGAGTCGTTTGAAAGCTCATGGCGATACATGTGAGTGGGGTGCTATTCGCCGTGACCTGGAAACATTAGCCGAGGTGCAGGTACGAGATGGAGAGCAATGGTACACGTTACGTACCGCACTTCAGGGGGTAACCGGCAAAGTGTTCCAGGCAGTCGGTGTGGCGGTGCCACCACCAGTGAAACCAATAAACCTGTAGTGCCAAAGACCGAAAACTACTTGAAAATAGCTTCATAATTTTTATTTACTGTAGAACTTCAG
>CAYLRS010000351.1:0-1813 GCA_964385895.1 uncultured Dehalococcoidales bacterium | reverse complement strand
CTATCATTTAGCCTCCTGCCATTTTCACGCAGGGTGACCATCTGCCACCTCCTCAGGGACGCCCAGGTAGGCTTCGATTACTCTTGGATTGGTCTTGATGTCATCAGGTTTACCTTCCGCAATCTTACTTCCGAAATCGAGCACTATCAGCCTGTCGGCAATATCCATCACCACGTCCATATCATGCTCAACAAGCACTATGGGTATCTTCCAGCGTTCGAAAATATCTATAATAAACCTGGCCACATCCTCTTTTTCTTCGAGGTTCATGCCGGCCATCGGTTCGTCCAGCAGCAGCAACTTGGGTTCCAGGGCCAGCGCACGACCTAAATCAACCAGCTTTCTTTTACCATAAGGCAACGACCCCACAACCCTCTTACGGATCGGCTCCATTTCGAGGAAGTCGATGATCTCCTCCACCCTTCTCCGGTGCTGAATTTCCTCTTTGTAGGCCCGCCCGAAGTAGATCACATCTTCCCAGAAATTGTGTTTCATGTGTATGTGCCTGGCTGCCATGAGGTTGTCCAGCGCGTTTAAACCGAGGAAAAGTTGAATACCCTGAAATACCCTGCCGATGCCCATTTGAGCTATTTTAAAGGAGGGAATATTGTTAAGCCTGATGCCTTCATAAAAAATATCGCCGGTTTGAGGACGGTAAAATCCGCTTATGCAGTTGAGAAGGCAGGTTTTACCTGCTCCATTGGGGCCAATGATGGCCAGAATCTCCTGCTCCCTGACCTCGCAACTAACATCGCTTAGAGCAGACACACCACCAAAATTTAAGGAGACGTTGTTTATTGAAAGCGTGACTTCGGTGGTATTCATAAACAAATCTAAAAAGGACTAATTGACGAGTTAATCAATGGGAAATATTAATATATGCGCCGCTATTTTGTCAATTGACTGCGCGTATGAGCATAAAGCCGGATATAATGAATAACGTTTTATCTATTGGTATATTTATTATGGCGGTGAAATTATTATATCAAACCTCTGAAAATATTATATTAATTTAATGTGAAGATATCGAGCGTCGGAGGTGGGTAATGAAAAAAGTTGATCGATGCAAGAGGAAATGGATACGTGGTTTTCTCGTAGCACTTTCAGTGGCAATCGGTCTGTGGCTTGTGCTTGAAATTGGCTTGCGCATTTATGTTGAGCTTCCGTTAAAGGCCGATTTCTATAGTTCCATACCGCGTGAATTGATCGGCCAGTGGCAGCAGCAATATGGTATCAGGGCAGTAGAGGGGCCGGGATGGATTCACCTGGGATGGATAGCTGATCCTGAGAAAGAGATCTACAGCATACAGAAATATAACAATGTTACCTGGCAGGAAATAGGGCAGGCTGAGTTCGGGTCTTTTTTACTGCGCGACAGCGGCGGCATTTATCGCGTGGTGGCTGAGCCCAGGGATAAAAGTATCAAACATACGGTAGGGGAGGTGCGGGCAGCACCGCAGACTGGATCACCCCCTGTTAACATCCCGTTCATCTCAGGGCCATGGAGACCGCTTTTCAGGCCGCATATTTACGGTTTTTACATCAATGACCATACCGTATACCAGCCTGCCGCCGGCAGTTGGCGGCTTGCCGGCATTACACATAAGAGCGACGGTAATTACGAGGAAGAGAAATACTTCGCAACGGGAGTCAATGGTGAATTTCCGCCTCAGGATGGTATGCAGGAAGGTGAACCGCTGGCTTACTTCGGCGAACTTGCCTGGGCGCCACATGTAATTTCAGAAAACAGCACGTTGGAGAGAAGGTTTTGGGTTTACAGCCCCGGATAAGGATGGTGCAGTAAAACTGGAGG
>CAYLRS010000350.1:0-1820 GCA_964385895.1 uncultured Dehalococcoidales bacterium | reverse complement strand
TTGCCAGTGCCGGCAAGAGGTTTTTTAATGCCCGAAAAGGTCCTGCTCAATTCCACCGATATTGAGAGAGCTCTAGTTCGTGTTGCCCACGAGATCCTGGAACGCAATAAGGGCGCCAAAAACATCGCTTTCGTCGGCATTAAAACACGCGGTGTGCCCCTGGCGCAACGCCTGGCTAAAATCATCCAGAACATGGAGCAGGTCACTATACCCGTCGGCTCATTGGATATTACCCTCTACCGCGATGACGTTTCCTCACTTAGCTTCAAGCACGTTGTGCAGCAGACTTACGTCCCTTTCGATATAACCGATAAACACGTGGTCCTGGTTGACGATGTCTTCTACACGGGCCGCAGCATCCGGGCTGCCTTAGATGCCCTGATTGACCTGGGTAGGCCTGAGACCATTCAGCTGGCTGTGCTGATCGACAGAGGTCACAGGGAATTGCCCATAAGAGCCGATTTCGTGGGGAAAAACATACCTACTGCCCACAGTGAAGAGATTAAGGTGTACGTTAGCGAGGTCGATGCGGTGGATAAAGTGACGGTTGTGAGGCCGGTAGCTGGAGGGAATGATGAGCTTGAATGAACCCAGGGGAAGTCCCGCTGGACAGGAAACACTGCCACCCCTTTCTATCGGTTTATGGCGGCACAGGCATATCCTGGACCTGGATGACTTCTCACCTGAAGAGATAAACCTGGTTTTTGAGATAACCGATGGCATGGTTGCCGTACTATCAAGAGATGTAAAAAAAGTGCCCACGCTGCGTGGCAAAACCATCGCCACAATGTTCTTTGAGCCCAGCACCAGGACAAGGGCTTCCTTTGAAATTGCTGCCAAATACCTCAGCGCTGATACCGTCAGCCTGGATTCGGCGAAGAGCAGCGTGTCCAAGGGCGAGTCACTTATCGACAGCCTGCGCACACTTCAGGCGCTTGGAGTTGATGTAATAATTATCAGGCACCCCTGCTCCGGTGCTCCCTACATCGCGGCACAGAACCTTCAAACCAGCATCATCAACGCCGGCGATGGGTGCCATGCTCATCCGTCACAGAGCCTGCTCGACATTTACACGATGAAAAGGCACCTGGGGGATCTCAGCAATCGCAAAGCTGTTCTCATCGGCGATATCATGCATAGCCGCGTCGCACGGTCCAATATGTGGGGTATGAAAGCCTCTGGCATGAAGATCGTCCTCTGCGCTCCGCACACCCTGATACCTCATGGCCTCAAAGAAATGCTGGCCAGATGCAACTTGAACCACGTCAGCATCGAACACGATATCAATATGGCTCTTCGCGACGCTGATGTAATTATGCCGCTACGGCTGCAGAAAGAAAGACAGCAAAGCGGTCTGATATCCTCCATACGTGAATACGTACAGCTATACCAGCTAAACGCCGAGAGGCTGGCAAAGGCAAAGCCGGGAGCCATCGTTCTACACCCGGGCCCCATGAACGAGGGCATCGAGATCAGCCACGAGGTGGCATACGGGACTCAATCACTGATTGAAGAGCAGGTTACCAACGGGGTTGCCGTACGCATGGCTCTGTTGTATCTGATCGCTGGAGGTAGAAACCGCTGATGTCAGCCGATATTTTAATAAAAAACGCTCGGATCATTGACCCCGGACAGGGCATCGATCTAACGGGTGACATCCTGATATCCAATGGGTTGATCAAGGCAATCGGGAAAAACCTGGCCGAGCCTGATTTGATGACTATTGATGCAACCGGACTTATTGCGTGCCCGGGATTTATTGACCTGCACTGCCACCTGCGCGAACCAGGATTTGAAGAGAGGGAAAATATAGCTACAGG
>CAYLRS010000349.1:0-1860 GCA_964385895.1 uncultured Dehalococcoidales bacterium | reverse complement strand
CCTGGACGAAGCAAATGGTGAGGTCGACCTGGCTATCATCGTGATACCGGCAAATGCAGTCTTCAACGCAGTCAAGGATTGTGCTGATAATGGGGTAAAGTTCAGCGCCATAATAACCTCGGGGTTCTCGGAAGTGGGCAATGCGGCAGAGGAGAGGAAGATAATAAGCTATGCCAGGGAACACGGCATGCGCGTGCTGGGTCCAAACATTGTTGGCATCTTTTCGTCTGCGGCGCATTTGAATGCTACCTTCGGACCAGTCGGCATGGAATCAGGCACTGTGGCACTGCTTTCGCAAAGCGGCGCCCTCGCCGGCGCTATTGTGGGCAAGACCCTGGTAGAGAACCTGGGATTATCTGCCGTAGTATCACTGGGTAACAAGGCCGATGTTGACGAGGTTGACCTTTTAACCTACCTCGCGTCAAGCGCAGAGACGAAAGTGATCATGATGTACATGGAGGGCGTGACGAGAGGTGAGCTTCTGGTAGACAAACTGAAAAATGTGACCAAGCTGAAGCCTATCGTGGTGCTGAAGTCAGGCAGGTCCAAGCGCGGCGCCATGGCAGCGGCATCCCACACCGGTTCGCTTGCCGGCGAGGATAAGGTTTTCGATGATATAGCCAGGCAGTGTGGCTTAATCCGGGCGGAAAGTCTGCAGGAAGCGCTCGACTGGTGCAAATACCTGTCCACCGTTCCCGAACCCATGGGTGAGAACACGGTGATTATTACCAATGGTGGTGGAATGGGTGTGATGGCGGCAGACGCCTGCGAAAAATTCGGCGTCAACCTTTACGATAACCTTTCCGATTTGAAGAAAACGTTTTCCGGCATAGTGCCCGAGTTCGGCTCCCTGAAGAACCCCATCGACATTACAGGGCAGGCCACGGTGACTGATTACTCGCGTTCCATAGATGCCGCCATAGTGAATAAAAATGTTCATTCCATCCTCTGCCTGGGGTGCGAAACAGGGGTATTCAATGCCGATGAGTTTGCCCTGCAGACAGGGGAGCAGTTCAAAACCGGGAAATTTCACAAGCCGCTCATTTTTTCCTTTGTAGGTGGTCTGCATATTGAGGAGAATATAAGACGGCTCAAAGCCATGGATGTTCCCATATTCAGCGATGTGCTGGATGCAACAGCATGCCTGGGAGCCATATATAACAACTATCGCCAGAAGATCGCAGTTGTAGAGAAAGTAGAAGAATTGCCCATCAATGAGGGCTCTATAAGAGCGGTGATAGACGGGGTGAGGAAGGACGGCAGGCGGTTTTTACTGGCGCACGAGGGGCAGGAAATACTGCGTATTATCGGTGTACCAGGCCCGCGCAGTACCGTTGCCCATAGCATTGACGAGGCAACCAGGTTCGCGGAAGAGATCGGCTACCCGGTCGTGATGAAAGTCGTCTCCAGGGATATCTTACATAAGAGCGATACCGGCGGGGTTGCGCTGGACATCGATAACAGGGATGAGGTGGCTGATGCATACGAAGCCATTCTTCAGAACTCCCGCCGCTTTAAACCTGATGCTGTGATAGAAGGTATTGAAATATCCGAGCAGGTTAAACCCGGCGTGGAAACTATCGTAGGCGCACGCCGCGACCTCTCCTTTGGACCGATCGTCATGTTCGGGCTTGGCGGCATCTATGTTGAGGTCATGAAGGACATTGCGTTCCGCGCCTTCCCGCTGAGTAAAAATGAAGTCAATAAGATGATAAGCGAGATCAAGACCTATCCCCTGTTGCTGGGGGTAAGGGGTGAGAAGCGTAAAGATATCGAAGCAGTAGCTGATGCTATAATCAAGGTGGGGACAGTCCTTAAAAAATTCGAGGACATCACGGATATTGAGATCAATCCCCTGGT
>CAYLRS010000348.1:0-1871 GCA_964385895.1 uncultured Dehalococcoidales bacterium | reverse complement strand
TACCACTGAGCTACGCTGCCAGGACGACTTAAAAGTTTACTCAGTTGGGTTTTTTATGTCAATGGGAACGGTTCCTTTGATATATAACCTTGCATCAATATATAATTGCCATATATAAAATTGATAACGTTTGATATGGAATTTAGACTGGATTAAGTCCACATTTATTACCGTTAAACAGGAGTGTGTGCAGTATGACGACCAGGACAGGTGATATCAAAAGCAGACTTGTCATTAAGGCCGTGCGGAATGTAAGGCGGGGGCAGGAGGTGGAAGAGGCATCGCGCGGCATGTACCGCTCCGGCATAAAGTTGGACCTGACGCGATCAAGACTTCTTACCCAGGCATACAAGGAAACTGACGGACTTCCTATGGTGATGCGGAGGGCCAAAGCTCTCGAGAAAATATTTACCAGGATGGACCTTTATATCCAGGACTGGGAAAGGTTAGTCGGCAGTAATGTCGCCTTCCCCGAAGGACTTTATTTTGGAATCGACATGAACTGGCGCTCGGTGAAAAGGGTGGTTACAGGGCAGGAAGGCTCAGACTTGCTGGATGAAGCGGGCCGTACCGAGCTCGCGGATATGATCGAGTACTGGAAGGGAAAGTCGATGAGCGACCGCCAGCAGGAAATGTTCACCGGCGATATCCTTAAATACTGGAAATACGAGGGCACCTTCCTCTGGACTCACTGGTCGGAACTGGGGATCCCCAACTATGAAAAGATATTTCAGGTTGGATTGAAGGGATTGATAAGGCAGGCGGAGGAGCGTCTAGTTGAGATAGACAACGTGGTTACTCCGGATTATATAGACCAGAAGGAGTTCCTGCAGGCTGCTGTAATATCCTTGAACTCAGTCATTAAATTCGCACACCGCTATGCGGAGAAAGCCAGGCAGCTGGCCGGCGTTACAAACAATGAAGAGGATAAAAAGCGTCTGCTGGAGATAGCTGCAATATGTGAATGGGTGCCGGAAAATCCACCCCGCACATTATTGGAGGCGCTGCAATCGTTCTTTTTTATACACGTCGCACGGTATGTTGAATATTCGACACTTGGGATTGGAGTCCGCTTTGATAAGCTGTTCGGACCCTATTATGAAAAAGATCTTAAATCAGGAGAGATCACGCACGACAAGGCGCTGGAGCTCCTGCAGCTTCTGTGGGTAAAGTTCCACGAATTGGGCCTCATATATTCACCATTGCTATCCGGTATTTACGGCGGAGTTGAGTCGCTTCAAGCAATAACCCTCGGCGGTGTGGATAAGGAGGGCAAAGACGTTACCAATGCAATGACCTACCTGGTGCTGGAGGCGGCCGAGTCAATGAAAACGCTGGAGCCCAGCATAGCCCTGCGCTATCACGATGGCACACCGGCCGAACTGCTTTCGAGAGCCACAGATGTTATTCATACCGGCATTGGCTACCCCTCTTTATTTAACGACAGCTCTCTTATTCCGACGCTGGTTAAGTGGGGCGTGCCCATTGAGGACGCGCGTGATTACTCTATCACCGGATGCGTATACATAGAAATACCGGGTAAAAATATTACGCGCCGGGCGCTTGGAGGATTTATTCCGCCCAAATGTCTGTGGTGGGGGCTGCACCAGGGTAAAAACCCTTTGACAGGCGAGCAGTGGGGAGCGCCGACTCCAGATCCAAAGACATTTAAATCCGTTGATGACATCCTGAATGCTTATCTCGATCAGGTGAGGTTCTTTTTCGGCAGACTGGTAAAGATAGAAAATACGAGCAGGGAATTGTATGCCAGGTATCTTCCACGGCCGTTCTATTCGGCGGTGCTTGATGGATGCATTGAGAAAGGAAAAGACTGCAGGCGCTGGGCATATGATTCAATGGTGCATGATTTT
>CAYLRS010000347.1:0-1899 GCA_964385895.1 uncultured Dehalococcoidales bacterium | reverse complement strand
TTGAGCCTCCTGAAATGTCATAAATATAGGCTGTGTATCTTGTGGATTCTTATTATCTGGTAATTTTTCTTGATCAATCCTTTCAAATATCACTAGATCTTTATCGGCCAATTGGTTTAACGTTCTGTAGATTAGACTCTGAGCTGGACGTAATAGTTTAAAGATCATTTTATGAATATCATAACCAGTTCTTGGTCCGTAGCTTAAGAACCCTAACACAATGTACCTAAAATGCCGCAGAAACCAAAATAGCTATGGTCAATGGTGGCGGCGCTGCCTTCGGGCTATTTGTTTAGAGGAAGCGCATCTGTTAAGCTAACACGGTTGAGAATTGCGAGGCCATTACCAATAATGACGTCACAAGATGGTTCGAGCCCACTGAAACTCTTACGAAAGGCAATATCGCAACCCAAGTAATTCACCTCAAGTGAATTATGAAAGACCGACATAAGGTCGCAACATAGCGTAACGGGCGTCGGGGACAGAAACACCACACGTTCGACTGGTAATTTTGGGGCGTGATCATATACAATTATCGATCGGATGTCGCACTATGGCAGACATCAAAACGCCAAATTAAATTTTATATTATTGGAGGAACAAATGGCACAAAGAGAAGTAGTTTTCGTTGATGGTATGAGGTCAGCTTTTGGGAAAATGGGCGGTACGATCCGCGATATTTTGCCTAACCAGTTGGGGGCCATTATTATGAAAGGCCTGATTGAGAAAACTAAGATTATAGAGCGTGGCAAGGTGGACTGTGTTATGGCCGGGTCTGCATTCGGCAGTGTAAACACCATGAACATGGGGCGCTGGGTTACGATTGCGGTCGGGCTGCCCATAGAAACAGTATCGCACTTTCTCGAGATGCAGTGCGGTTCATCTATAGATGCGATCAACCATTCTGCCTGGAAAATCCTCGCCAACCAGGCGGATGTCATCATAGCAGGCGGCATGGAGTCCCACAGCAATTTTTACCACAGGTTCCCGACAACTACGCCGCCGTACAGACAGCTCCCCCCAATGCCCGTCATGCCTACTCTGTCCCCGAATCCGGAAGATTGCATCGGCATGGGGCTAACGGCCGAGAACCTGCAGGTTATGTACAGCATTCCGCGGGAAGCTTCCGACGAGTTCGCTTACCAGAGCCAGATGAGAGCAAAAATGGCGATGGACAACGATTATTTCAAAGATGAGATAGTCCCGGTGATCATCCCGGGTGGCAAAAAGGCCCCCGATATTGTATTCAATAAAGATGAGCATCCACGTCCAGAAACCACCCTGGAAGGTTTGGCCAAGCTACCACCCGCATTTAAGAAGGACGGTACGGTAACAGCGGGTAATTCCTCCGGTATGAATGACGGTGCATCTTTCGTCCTGATGATGAGTGCTGACAAAGCCAGGGAACTGGGGTACAAGCCAATGGCCAGATGGATTACTGCTGCAGAGTATGGCTGCGACCCGAAGATCATGGGTATTGGCCCTGCCTATGCTATACCTATAGCCCTGAAACGGGCCGGCCTGAAGATTAAGGATCTAGACGTGATGGAATGCAATGAGGCCTTTGCTGTGCAAAACCTTGCGGTTATAAAGGAACTTGAAAATCAAACAGGTGAAAAAGTGGACCGCAATAAATGGAACCCGCTGGGCGGCGCTATCGCCTACGGGCATCCCAACGGCGCTTCCGGCGCCAGGCTTGGCATGTTCACAATGCGTCAATTGATCCGCACCGGCGGGAAATACGGCATGTTCAGCGCCTGTGTCGGCGGCGGACTGGGCATCTGCGCGATCATAGAGAACCTGCAAAGATAGCCTTGAGCGAAATAAAAATGGACCAGCCGAAGTGCATACAGTACGCGAGATAGCAATTAAACTGTAACGCATGTGCCCGGGACAGGA
>CAYLRS010000346.1:0-1914 GCA_964385895.1 uncultured Dehalococcoidales bacterium | reverse complement strand
TGGCAAGGATATAATCCCGCCTCTGAAGGGTAAATTCAATATATCGAGACCGCCGGCTGGAACGGAAAGCACTGGTCGCATTGCAATGCGATTTGACAATGTCGAATTCCCTAAATACGGCGCATATTCGCTTCACTTCGTAATGGAGGGGCATGAGATAGTCAGGATCCCCTTGAAAGTCAGCCAGCCACCGATGTTGACCTGAAAACCTTTTGTTTTACGGCACAAAGCTCAGGTTGTTACCTGTGATGGCGGCGCGTTCCATAACCGTAATGACTGCCAATCAGCCGCCGCGCTTCTCATAGTCCGGGCACCAGACTGCATTGGGACGCTCGGGATGGCGGCAGGCCCCGCGCCAATCATACTTGCATGAATCGCAGAGTATGATGCGCATACCCAGCGCTCGTTTGAAGCCAATTTTTAAATTGTCGAACCAGTTCGGTCCCTGTTTTTTTCTTACAGGCATCTGGATGAGTTTACTTCACGGGAAAATGCTATGTCAAAAAAATTGAATTGGTGTATCATATCGGCAAATTTCATATTTGAGGTGAGGAAATGGCGCACTGGGAGCACCGTAAAGAAAATAGCTGGAAGAAATTCCGCTTCAACCAGCCCTATGAAAAGGGGGCGAAACGGCTCAGGGAAGAGGTGATCGGCAAAACGGACTTCGACCCGGCTGTGCTGTGGCAGTGGGGAACCATGCAGGCGATGGCGGTTATCCGGATCCTCAAGGATTGCGAGTGCGAGTTCGGCGAAAAGGGGCAGCAGGTAGTAAATAATGCGCTGCGCAAGGTAGGCTATGACATTGGTAAGCAGCTATTCAAGGGCCTTAATAAGCCAGAGGATCTAAGCGAGGCGGAGATAATCAGCTTTTTCGCCACTGTGGTCAACAGGATCGTCTATGCATCCCTGGAAGACCCGAAAATAGACTCCCTGGACAGGGTCAGCTTCGATATCACCTGGTGCCCTCACCAGGACCACTACAGCGCTTTTGACTGCCGCGTCCAGCGCTATCTGGTGCAGGGGATGCTCGATGCTTTCTATGAGACGGACTGGATAGGCCACAACTGGCAGCTAAAGTTCACCTGCACTATCCCCGCCGGCGCCAGTGTATGCACCTTTGTCTTCTGGCGCGCATCCGAAGAAGAGCAGGCTGAATGGGAGCTATATACTAAGAAGCTGGAAGCGAGAGCGCTGAACGAATCAAGAAAATAGGAATTACTTCCCCTGCTCCACCTGCTTGAGCCCTTCGGGTTCGCCCTTACCCAGGTTTGCCCTGTTGAAATCAGCGTTATCCGGCAGCACCATGGTGAAATTCGCCGTATCATCCACCTCAATTTTTACTTTATCTACCTTTAAGTCAAGTACGTGACCGCCCATTTTCCTGTCCCCGCTAAGGAAGTGGAAATGGTATCCCGGCACGTTCACACCGTCGACATATGGAGGACATCTGAATCCCACCATCGTACCTTCAATATTGTTAAACTCCTTAACCTTCTGATTCTTCACCGCCTCTGTGAGGGGCGGGTACGGTTTGCTCTGCGCAGGCACGCTCCTCGTCTTCATGTAACTGAATTTACCATTTATTTTGATCGCGTAAAACACGTTCTCAGTCGGCAATGCGCTGTCTAAATAAGTTTGCAACTGGTTCAAATCCACTGCTTTATCCAGCGTGAATGTCCGGTCATCATCGAAATAGGTAACCACGGCAAAAGGAGTTCGGACGTCGCCGGGTACCGGATAAACCGTACCATCGAGCTTCACCTGGTAAAATTTCCCATCGAGCTCTACCAACTCGCCATCTAGCCCTTGAAGAGTACCGATGCCAAAATCGCCGTATTTACCCAGATCATTAAATGCTACATCACCGTCATAAACACCTTTCATCAACGCGCCGATGGTTGATACCTGGAA
>CAYLRS010000345.1:0-1930 GCA_964385895.1 uncultured Dehalococcoidales bacterium | reverse complement strand
TAGAGGAAGCTGCCCGAGAGTACGATCTGGATATTAAAAACTCCTTCATGATTGGTGATAAACGCAGCGATATTGAAGCCGGGTGCAGGGCCGGTTGCAGGACAATTTGGCTTAGCGGACAGGGACGGCCTGATGCGGCGGATGATGCCCCAAAGGCTGATCACATTGCCGCCGGTTTATACGATGCAGTAAAATTGTTGTTATCACTTCAGGATCAGGGGATGCAATAAATATAAGAACAGTTATGTGGAAGGGTGAACTATGAATGTGCTTATTACCGGGATTACAGGCTTTGTTGGCAGTCACCTGGCTGATTACATATCGGCCAGCCATCCTGAAGTAGCCATTCATGGCTTGGCGCGCTGGCGCAGTCCCCTGGACAATATCAAGCATATACCGGCAGAAAAATTAAACATACATTATGGCGATCTTCATGATCTTAGCAGCCTGATATCCATAGTTAAGGAAGTGAAACCTGATTTCATTTTCCATTTAGCAGCCCAGTCGTATGTATTGACCAGCTTCAATGCACCGGTGGATACGTTGCAGACCAATATTATCGGCACGACCAACCTGCTGGAAGCGGTCAGGGTTACAAAGCTTGATCCGGTTATTCATATCTGCAGCTCCTCCGAAGTGTACGGCCAGGTCAGACCTGAGGAAGTGCCCATCACCGAGGAATGCCCGCTGAGGCCGGCATCTCCCTACGCAGTGGGGAAGGTTGGCGAAGATTTAATAGCCCTCCAGTACTGGACATCCTACGGCATCAAAACCATACGTACGCGCATGTTCACACATACGGGGCCCAGACGTGGAGAAGTCTTTGCCCTGTCCAATTTCTCCAAACAGGTCGCGGCCATAGAGGCAGACCTATTACCGCCAGTAGTGAAAGTTGGCAATCTTGACAGCGTAAGGACCTGGGCAGACGTGCGTGACGCGGTAAAAGCGTACTGGCTGCTGGTGCACAAATGCCCGCCCGGTGAAGTTTATAATATCGGCGGTGTGGAGACCATGACCGTAGGCGAGATGCTGAAGTTGCTGTTATCTTTTTCGAAAGTAAGCAATATCAAGATAGAAGTTGATCCTGCGCGCCTGAGGCCGTCAGACGTTACCCTGCAGATACCCTGTATAGATAAATTCACTAAAGTTACAGGCTGGAAACCGGAGATTAAATTTGAAAAGACAGTGACAGACACGTTGAATTACTGGAGGGATTATTTTAGGAAGGAAGGACATCTCAAATAGCATGGCGAATTTGCATTTAGAACTTTATCGCAAAATGTACCTCTCCAGGAGGGCTGAAGAGAGAATACGTGAGCTTTACTCCGGAGATGAGATGAAAACACCTATGCACATGTCCATGGGAGAAGAGGCAATAGCGGTGGGGGTTTGCCACGCTTTAAAGTCGGATGACCAGGTTTTTGGCACCTACAGATCTCATGCGCTATATCTGTCCAAGACGCAAAATACGGACGATTTCTTTGCAGAGATGTACGGCAAAGACACAGCTTTGTTAAAAGGGAAAGGCGGCTCCATGCACATGTGCGCTCCTGATGATGGATTTATGGGCACTTCGGCGATCGTAGCAAGTATTATCCCCGTGGCTGTGGGAGCTGCATTCGCAAATAAAAGGCATGATAATGGCAAGATTGTTGCAGTCTTTTTTGGGGATGGAGCAGTGGATGAAGGCGATTTCTGGGAGAGCTTGAATATCGCCTGCCTCATGAAATTACCCGTTATATTTGTTTGTGAAGATAACGGGTTAGCGGTACATACCCCGGCTTCTGAAAGGCGGGGATACACATCTATTACTAAAATTGTCTCCAAGTTTAATTGCAACGTGCTTAAAGAGGATACTACCGATGCGGAGGTCATATATAAATTAACTCGCAGGGCAATCAGGCTGATTAAAGCTACTCACATGCCCTGT
>CAYLRS010000344.1:0-1960 GCA_964385895.1 uncultured Dehalococcoidales bacterium | reverse complement strand
TTGCTCGTAGTATATGCGCTGGTAAACCGCCAGTATATGATGGATATCCAGGAGGACCGGTCCATGTTCCGCAAGATGCTGGCGAACGGGATCGATCTCTATGTTGTCGACTGGGGATACCCATCCAAAATGGACAGGTACCTTACCATGGAAGACTACATCATGGGCTACCTTGATAACATAGTGGACTTCGTGCGCAAAAAGACCGGCCTTAAAAAAATCAACATGCTGGGAGTATGCCAGGGGGGGACATACACAGCTATATACGCGGCCCTCTATCCGGAGAAAATAAAAAACCTGGTGGTCATGGTGGCGCCGGTAGATTTTGACACGAGGGATGGCCTCCTCAATATATGGTCCAAGTCCATGGATGTGGACCTCATGGTAGATACCCTCGGCAACATACCGGGTGAGCTGATGAACCTGGGATTCCTCTGGCTGAAACCTTTCCAGCTGATCGTCGATAAGTACGTCGGCCTGCTGGACAATATGGAGAACCCGGCTGCAGTCCGCAATTTCCTGCGCATGGAGAAATGGATTTTCGACTCACCTGACCAGGCGGGAGAGGCCTTCAGGAAATTCATCAAGGACCTCTACCAGGAAAACAAGCTGGTCAAGGGCGAATTCACGCTGGGCGGGATGAAGGTCGATCTCAAGAAAATAACCATGCCGGTGCTGAACATATACGGTGAGCAGGACCACCTGGTACCGCCTTCGTGCTCGCTACCCCTGTCGAAGCTGGTGGGCTCCAAAGACGTAACCACGCGTTCCTTCCCGCTGGGGCATATCGGGATGTATGTAAGCTTGCGTTCGCAGGAGGAACTGTCCCCCCTGATAATCAAGTGGCTGGCGGAAAGGTCAGCGCCACAGGCTGCAGCTTCCAGCAAGCCGAAAGCTGCAGCGGGGACTCGCAGGAAATAACCAACATACCAGTTAAAGCGGGAAGCCGCAGACATCATGCCGTCCCATTTAGTTGCATGAGTTGCGCATCAACTGTATGTAGTAACTGATCATCTCCCCGTAGTTACTCAGAGAGATTTTCTCGTTAATACCATGCAGCATGCCGATATCGTCGCCATAGAGCCTGTGGGGAAGAAACCGATAGATATTTGGAGAGGCATCAACATAATGGATACAGTCCGTCCCCGCAAGCACGAGCATCGGTGTGATCAGGACATCGGGCATGACTTCCCGGATAGTTTTTCCCACGACGCCGAAGCTCCATGAGCTGGTGCTCGAGACGGGTGAAGGGTCGTTGTTAAATCGCGCCAGCTCCTGTACTTTGACGCGCGGGTCATTTATCACCGATATTACACGTTTAGTCACGCTCTGTATAGTCTCGCCGGGCATGATACGGAAATTGACAACAGCGGTAGCACGCATGGGTAATACATTGTCCTGCTGGCTGCCCTCGAACATGGTGGGAGCAGTGCTGGTCCTGATCATGGCGTTGGTGGCCGGCGAAGCGGCAAGTTGCGCCTGTATTACGGGCCCGAAAAGCCACATATTAGCGAAGAGCATCTTGTAGGGGAAGGCCATCTCGGGACCCAGGTATTCAAAGAGATCGACGGCCGGCCCGGCCATGCGGATAGGGAAGGGATTGTTCTCCAGCTTATCTATGGCTGCGGCCAGAATGCCGACGGTGGTCTGCTTCGGTGGCATGGAGGGGTGACCTCCCGTAGCCTCTGCGATTAGTTCCAGAGAGAGGTAACCCTTCTCGGCTGTGCCGATGAGCGCCACGGGCGCTTTGATACCCGGCAATGCGCCCTGTGTTACAACCATACCTTCGTCAATAATATACTCGAATTGCAGCCTCTGCGATTTGAGATACTCCGCAATCTTGGCGGCGCCCTCCCTGCCGCCGACCTCCTCATCGAAGCCGAAGGCCAGATAAATTGAGCGGGACGGCTTGAAGCCATCCTTAACCAGGTCCTCGATTGCTTCCATAATGCTGAACATG
>CAYLRS010000343.1:0-1967 GCA_964385895.1 uncultured Dehalococcoidales bacterium | reverse complement strand
GGATTGAAGCTGGAACATGCGCTTAAGGAGTTTGGTATAGATGTGACCGGGATGATATGCCTCGATGTGGGAGCCTCTACCGGCGGCTTTACTGATTGCCTGCTACAGCACGGGGCAAAGAAAGTCTATGCACTGGATGTCGGCTACGGGCAGCTTGATTACAGATTAAGGCAGGATCAAAGGGTTACGGTGATGGAAAAAGTAAACGCACATTTTCCATTTGACCTCCCGGGAAAGGTGGATCTAGCCACTATGGACCTATCTTTTATATCAGTGACCAAAGTGATCCCCAATGTGTTGCCCCACCTGGAGCCGCCCGGCGAAATGGTAGTGCTCTTTAAACCGCAGTTCGAGGCTAACAAGGAAGATGTAGGTAAAGGAGGCGTAATAAAAGACCCGGCAATACACGCCAGGACCATAGGCAATTTTATCGTCTGGATAAATGAAAACAATCTCAAGCTGCTGAACCTGGCGGCTTCACCCATACTGGGCGCGGAAGGCAATAAGGAATTCCTGATACATCTGAGGCCGTTTTTACCATGAGGTTCAGCAAAGTCGAAATACGCGACCTCGCCATCTGCTGGCTGATGCTGGGATTCTGCTTCTCCTTCCAGTACCTGATACCTGCACGTGGTATTCCTTATTCCCAATCTATCCAGGATTTTATAATTTACTTCGCCATATCTTTAATTGGAATAGGTGCAGGCTTTGTATTTCACGAGCTTGCGCATAAGGGAGTTGCGCAACGCTTCGGCTATCATGCTGAATTCCGTATGTGGAAGATGGGGCTTATCATCGCCGTGGCTTCTGCCATTGTCAGCTTCGGCCGATTTCTCTTCTTCGCGCCGGGCGCCGTTTACACATCGACCAATAAATATCCCGACCCCAGGGAGGAAGGGCTTATTTCTGGGGCAGGCCCAGTAGCCAATATCATACTCGCGGGGCTTTTCTATTTGCTTACATTTTATACCGGTGTCTTGAGTGTAATCGGGAGTTTCGGCTTCCAGATCAACCTGTGGCTGGCGGCCTTCAACCTGGTACCGTTCCCGCCGCTGGACGGCGTTAAAATACTGCGCTGGAACAAGGCTGCCTGGATGATTATGGCCGTGGTATCCTGGGGACTGCTGTTATTGCTTATGCTTGGAGTATTGAGACCATGAGGAATGCCTCTGTAATTTTAAACGCTGACGAATTGATGCTCTCAGGTGAGATATTTTCCCCTGATGACTGCAGTAGATCGTATCCCGCAGTCTGCATTTCTCACGGCATTCCCGCAGTGCCCTACAATCCGAACGAAAGGGGCGGCTACACGGAGCTTGCCGCTAAGTTCTGCAAAGCAGGTTTCGTTTCCATGATCTTCAACTTCCGCGGCGCGGGTCCCAGCCAGGGGAATATAGACATGGTGGGATGGACACACGACCTCACCACCGCCGTGGATTTCCTGAATATGCTGCCGGAGGTGGACAAGGGGAGGATCTGCCTGCTCGGATCCTCGGGAGGCGCCGCTGTGAGCGTTTATGTGGCCGCGCACGACCCACGGATTTTCACAGTCGCGACCTTTGCCTGTCCTGCCGAGTTCGGCTTCATGGCAGACGGGTTTACGGCAGAATCGCTCATAAACAGGTTCAGGGAGATAGGAATCATAAGGGATGCAGGGTTCCCACCCTCGGTGGATAAATGGCTCGAAGGTTTCAAGGTAGTTAACCCGCTACAGTACATCGATAAGATCGCGCCGCGGCCGCTATTGCTAATGCACGGCGACCATGATGAGACCGTGCCGCTTGAGCACGTCCACCGGCTCTATGAGAAGGCGGGGGAGCCCAAGGAGAAGGTGATCATTCCCGGCGCCGGCCACAGGCTGAGGCTGGATGATCGGGCGGTCAAAGCTGCGCTCGATTGGCTGGCGGATAAAGTAGGGGCGGGTTTTTAGAGCCCGTCTCAAAAGTCAGCCCTACGTTGTATAATTA
>CAYLRS010000342.1:0-1974 GCA_964385895.1 uncultured Dehalococcoidales bacterium | reverse complement strand
CCGTAATTTTTTCCCGAACAGATCGCGGCAATTAGCCGATCGCCACGGCCGTCAAGATCCTTTTGAAAGAAGATATTGTTCCTGATAAAGCCGATAAGCTGATCCACTTTATCGCGCCCATAATTGTGTTTGTACCTATTCTAATGATCTTTGCCGTCATTCCAATAAGCGAAGGAGCGATATTGGTTGATCTGAACGTAGGTATAATTTACGTGGTAGCGATAAGCTCGATATCAATAATAGGTATTTTTATGGCCTCCTGGGCGTCCAACAATAAATATTCTTTGATCTCCGGTATGCGTAGCATTGCCCAGGTGGTGAGTTATGAGTTGCCGGTTGTTCTGTCAATCGTGGGTGTGGTCCTTGTAGCCGGATCTTTTTCCATGCTGAAGATTGTAGAAGCACAAACTATACCGTTTATATTATTACAGCCACTTGGCTTTATCGTGTTCTTCCTTGGTGCGCTGGCTGAGATGAACCGTTCGCCGTTCGATCTGCTTGAAGCGGACTCTGAAATAGTAGCCGGGTATCACATTGAGTACTCGGGGATGAAATTTGCCATGTTCTACCTCGGTGAATACGGAGTTGCCCTGGCCTATGCCGGCATAATTACAACCCTGTTCTTGAGTGGCTGGCAAGGTCCGGGTTTGCCTCCTATCATCTGGTTCTTGATAAAGATCATAGCTGTGTTCACGTTAATCGTCTGGATGCGTGCAACATTACCCAGGCTCAGGGTGGACCAGTTGATGTCATTTGCGTGGAAAGGTTTGCTGCCGATGGCAGTCCTTAATTTAGTTATCGTAGCTGTAGAAGTACTTTTAATACCGGCTTCTATGCAATGGGTCATGTTCATATTGAATTTCGCTTTTGCCGCTGTGTTAATCCTGCTATGGTCCAAGTTATTTACGCTAGGAGGTGGCAGGGTTGAAGTTTGAACGATACGGGATAGGGATAGCCAGAGGAATGGCCTTGACCTTCAGGCATCTTTTCAGGTCGCCCATTACTGTGCAGTATCCTGAACAGAAACTGGTGACATCCCGGAGGATACGTGGAAATGAACTGGTCTGGTTCCCCGAGAAATGCACAGGGTGTGCCACCTGCGCTAAAAGCTGCCCACAGGGCAATATCGTGATTGTTACTCACGGGGATGAGGGTAGCAAATTCATCGTTGATAAGTTCGAACTTGATTCGGGACGCTGTATGTTCTGCGGCCTTTGCGTTGAATCATGCCCCTATGATGCTTTGGCGATGGGTCTGAATTACGAATGTGCTAAATACCGCAGGGGAGACCTGGTGCTTAGCAAGGAGAAATTGACTGTTGCGGCGGATCATCAACCCAGCGCTTATTACAGGCCTCAGTTTGAAGGTAAGTTACCCAAGCAGAGTTTGCTGCTCTGGAATAAGGCTGACGGCGGGCAGAAACTTCGTTTCCTGCCATTAAGTACACGTAAGAGGGGATCCGGTGCTTGAATTAGTATTCTTCCTACTGGCTATTATTGCGGTGATCTCAGCCATTGGAGTCATTGCTATCAGAGACATATTTAGGGCGGCGCTATGCCTTATCCTGCTTTTCATGACAGTTGCTGGAATTTATCTGCTGTTGCATGCGGATTTCCTCGCCATCGTCCAGATACTTATATATGTTGGGGCAGTATCGATTCTAATAATTGTGGCAATTATGCTTACCAGGGATGTCCGGCAGGGACAGCCATTAGGCAAGCTGCGATACCTGTCAATTGTGGTGGCCGTGATTCTCTTTGGAATTGTTGTTTTTGGCATATTGAATACTGCATTCACGATCAGCGGCAACCCGCCGATAGCCCCGACTGTCGGACCTTTGGGCGAAAAATTATTTGGTGACCCAGGCTATTTGTTGACTGTTGAGATATCCGCCGTTTTACTACTTTCGGCAATGCTCGGTGCAATTGCGATTATCAGGGAGAAATGATGTTTACCTTGGGATTGGAACATTAT
>CAYLRS010000341.1:0-1977 GCA_964385895.1 uncultured Dehalococcoidales bacterium | reverse complement strand
CCGAAGGCGCTGTTGATGCTTCAAATATACTTAAGCCCTCGCTTTCCCGTGGCGAGATACAGTTCATCGGAGCGACCACGCTGGACGATTACAGGAAATACATCGAAAAGGATGCTGGACTGGAGAGACGATTCCAGCCTGTAACCGTGGTGGAACCCACAGTTGAGCAAACCGTGGATATTTTGAGGGGCATCAGGCACCACTATGAGGAATACCACAAGCTCACTATCACCGATGACGCTTTACTGGCTGCGGCATCACTGGCTTCAAGATACATCTCTGACCGGTTTTTACCGGACAAAGCAATTGACCTCATGGATGAAGCTTCGTCACGCGTGAGGATAAAGAAGGGTGTTGTCCCCATCAGTCTGGCCGAAGCCCAAAAGGCGCTGGAAAGCGTTAGGCGTGATAAGGATAATGCCATTGCATCCCAACAGTACGAGATCGCTGCTGAGCTGCGTGACCGGGAAGTCCAGTTGATGAATAAAATAAAGAACATGGAGCAGGAGTGGCAGCACGAGCAGAAGCAGGAAAAGCCGGTAGTAAATAAGGAAGACATTGCCGAAGTGGTCAGTATGTGGACGGGTGTCCCTGTGGTGAGCCTGACTATGGATGAACAGGAACGACTGCTCAGGATGGAGGATGCCCTGCATACCGACATTGTGGGACAGGATGAGGCAATTATAACTATTGCCAAGGCAGTGCGCCGCGCGAGAGCTGGCTTAAAAGAGGCCAGGCGGCCGATTGGCAGTTTTATCTTCCTCGGGCCTACGGGTGTTGGAAAGACGGCACTGGTTAAAGCCCTTGCCAAATTTATGTTTAAGAGCGAGGACGCGCTCGTCAGACTGGACATGTCGGAGTTCATGGAGCAGCACAATGTTGCCAGACTGGTGGGCGCGCCACCGGGATACATCGGCTATGAAGAGGGAGGCCAGCTCACCGAGGCGGTCAGGCGCAAACCGTACTGCGTGGTCCTTCTTGACGAGATTGAAAAGGCCCATCCCAATGTCTACGATATCCTTCTGCAAATCATGGATGACGGCCACTTGACTGATGCCAAGGGAAGGAGGGTAGACTTCCGCAACACGATCGTAGTCATGACCAGCAACGTTGGTGCTATGGAGATAAAGAAAAACGTAAACTTGGGTTTCAACATTAAGGGCGCCGAAGATAAGAGCCGCCAGATAGCCTATGAAAAGATGAAAGAGCAGGTCCTGGTCGTCATGAAAAAATCGTTCAAGCCCGAGTTCCTCAACCGCATCGATGCCTCTGTCGTATTCCATGCACTTACAAAGGAGCACATAAGGGCTATAGTTGATCTCATGCTGCGCGAAGCGGTGAAATCGATGGCAGATAAAATGATCGTACTTGAAATCACTGAGGCTGCCCGTGATTACCTGGGCGAAAAGGGGTACGATCCGGAATATGGTGCTCGACCATTACGACGCGTTATCCAGCATGAGATTGAGGATAGGCTTTCCGATGCTGTGCTGCGCAATGAATACCCGGTAGGGTCCATGGTAAAGGTAGATTACGATGGCAATGAGATCGTTATCAGGCCGCCAGCGGAAGCATTGACCAGCGGCGAGAACAAGCTCTTACTAAGCGACAGTAATTCATAAATTAAAATAGACTTATCAAGAAGTGCCAGCAGGGGCGGGTTTCAGTCGCGAAACTGTTTTCCCGCCCTTATTTTTTCCCGGATGGATAATGGATAATAAGACAATGTTTTTCCTTTTTTGCTATTATAGCTATCGGACTATATAACAGACGGGCAGGAATTTGGAAAGACATAAAACGAAAACCGTCTATATTTGCCAGAGTTGCGGCAAAGAAAGCCCCAAATGGCAGGGCAAGTGCCCTGGATGCCATGGGTGGAATTGTCTGGTTGAGAGTACTGTTACAGTATCTAAACGTGCCAGCGAATTGCCGGTTTCCGATAGCAATGCACCTCGTGAGTTGGTAAAAGTTCAAAAC
>CAYLRS010000340.1:0-1981 GCA_964385895.1 uncultured Dehalococcoidales bacterium | reverse complement strand
AGGGGCGGGGCTGGACTCTATCAAGAAGATATACTCCCACCCGCAGGCGCTGGCACAGTGCCAGGGCTTTCTGAGGCGGCTGGGCTGCGAGCTCATACCGACCTATGATACGGCCGGCAGTGTAAAGATGATCAAGGAGAAGAGTATCCTGGACGGGGCGGCTGTTGCCAGCGCCAGGTCGGCACAGATCTACGGGATGAAAATCATCGCCAGGGAGATCGAGGACAACCCCAGGAACACGACCAGGTTTTTTATAATCTCGAAGCAAGATGCGGCACCTACGGGTAACGACAAGACATCCATAGTGTTCCTGCTAAGGCACAGGCCGGGCACTCTGCATGACTCGCTGAAAGTGTTCGCCGACCGCAATATCAACCTGACCAAGATCGAGTCCAGGCCGACCAAGCAAAAACCGTGGGAGTACAACTTCTACCTTGATTTCGAGGGGCACAGGCAGGATAAGATAGTCTTGGAAGCGCTGGAAGAGCTCGAAAGGACGTGCCTGTTTTTAAAAGTCCTGGGTTCCTACCCGAAGGCAAAAATGCGATGAGCAAGGTAAAACGGTGAAAATAGCTATAATAGGCGGTTACGGGAAAATGGGCCGCTGGCTTGCCGGGTTCCTGCACGATGACGGCAAGCAGGTGGTGATATCGGGACGGGATGAGAAGAAACTGGCACAAGCCGCGGGACAGCTTGGCATCAAGGCAGCGACCATCGCGGAGGCCGTCAGCAGTTCGGACGCAGTTGTGCTCTCGGTTCCCATAGACAGTTTTGAGAGCGTGGTCAAGGAGATAGCTCCGTTCATACGCCCTGATCAGCTTATATTCGATATAACATCGGTCAAGGTAATGCCCGTGGAGATCATGCACAGATATATGAAGGGGACCGTGCTGGGAGCACACCCGATGTTCGGGCCAGGAGCGAGTAGCATCAATGGCCAGCGCTTTGTCCTGACGCCGACCAGCGGGCAGGAGGCAGACCTTGCCCGCAAGACGAAGCAGTATTTGGAAGCCAAAAGTGCCAGGGTTATCGTTATGACCCCCGCAGAACACGATGACATGATGAGCATTGTCCTCGGCCTGTCACATTTCATCGCGCTGGTCACGGCCGACACGCTGGTGAGCCTGGACAGTCTAAAAAAAGCGTCAGAAATAGGCGGCACTACATACAGGATGCTTTTAACCTTAGCAGAGAGCGTGGTTTCCGAGGACCCAGGCTTTTATGCTTCGCTCCAGGCCAACCTGCCCCGCATGGGTGAAATCCACAAACTGTTTCAGAACAAAGCAGAAGATTGGGCTGAGCTGGTCAGTAACAGGGATAGCCGCCAGTTTGTCCAGAGAATGGGTGATTTGAAAGATACGTTCGCAAAAGAAGACCCGGATTTCGCCCGGGCCTATGAGAATATGTATAGAGTTGCAGGTGGGTTTTAGCGGGTAGTACATGGGCTTAGTAACAAGTTGATATTGTTACGGTCTGCACAAATAAGATCTACAAATTGTCAGTTTTTATGGTGGGCCATTCTGGACAGTTCCCGAACTAATGTTTGAGAGTAGAAGGCCTATTCCAGAGCTCCAGCAACTACTGACAGTGGGATAAGATGGAACACAGGCCCGCGACATATCTAATGCTTACCACTTGTCCAGCGCGTAGATCATCGTCTTAGTAGCTTGAAACCCACCAGGGAGTAGGTTTGGACTTTCCTCTATAGAGTACCTCTCCTTAACCCGTGCATATATCTCTTCACTCATACCTATCATAGGTATGAGTATAGGTAGCTTCGAAGTAAATCACTTAGTGTTTTGTTTATTTGTATGATTTCACGATTGTTTCTTAAATAAGTATGAAAAAGGAGTGGCTATAATGTCGCCTATTATAAATGTCGCGAATATAATGACAAAACTTATTCCATATGCGGGGAATTCCCCAGCGATTGCAAGAGGCGCAAATACAAATATAAACCATAAGGATTTATAGAATAATT
>CAYLRS010000339.1:0-1982 GCA_964385895.1 uncultured Dehalococcoidales bacterium | reverse complement strand
ATTGAGGTTTTACCTTTGTCGCAAGGAGTTGTTCCTATTGATAGGGTTCGTACAAGGCCCAGGGCTATAGAGAGGGTGATCGAGATTTTAAAAAAAAGATCGGATAATAAGCCATTGCGCGTCGTCGTTCAGCATTCAAATGCGGAGGACGAGGCAATTATACTTGCGCGGCATATCGAATCCGAACTTGGCTGCGAAGTACTCTACATAAAGGATTTTACACCGGTCATCGGTGTTCACACTGGCCCCGGATTGGTTGGTATTTCGTATACTACGTACACAGCAACCCTGTTTGAAAAATGATATGATTGGTTTTAAAATGACCGACGACAAGTGTATCACCCGGTTTGATTGTGCAGTGAATAATGGCGGGAGAAAAAATATGAGAAAGCTATTGGTTTCCATTATAATTGCAGGACTGGTTCTATTCGCTTCCTGCGCGAGTGCCGGCAGCACCGTTAAAAAGCCGGATAATGCTACGATAACCAACGGTGTCATGACAACGTCGGTAGATAACAGCTCGCTGCCCACAGGGGGCATAAAAACTTCTTTTTCCGCTGATACTCCGGCAATATATTGTTCCTTCAAACTTAATGGCGTAGCTCAGGAGGATATGATTAAAGCGACCTGGATTTATCTTAATGGAGAGGCAAAGGATAAAGAAAATACGATATTGAACGAAACATATGATATCGCCCAAAATACTGAGATTAGCTATTACCTCGCTTTCTACATAGATAAACCTGCGGGCGGCTGGTATAAAGGAGATTACAAGGTGGTCCTTTCCATTAATAACATAGAGAAGCTGACCGTACCTTTTAAAATCGAATAATACAGAATTCTATTTCAATTGGTCTTATTGTTGCGGCGGAGTTCTGCATATTTAACCAGGGCATACATGGCCCGGGCACATTGTTCAGGAGTTTCATATAGCGGTATACCTGATTCCATTAGAATTTGCCCGACGGGATCTTTTCTGATATCGCTATACCAGCGGACACAGACAATGGGCTTTCCATATTTCCGCGGAAGCTCGCAAAATTGTTTTGATGCTTCCATTGCAACATCGGTGGCTTCCTGCAGGGGTTCGGGATTGCCCGCAAGATCGAAACGGGAACCCCAAACCATAGGATTTATGGGAACGTTACTGATAACGCCATCTATATAATCGAGCTTGAGGAGCATTTCAACTACATTAACCTCGTCGATAGTTGTTCTGTAACCGGCTGCAAAATCGACCGGATTCCTCGGCCTTGGGGCGTGCTTTGGAAGTATTTTCATGATTTTGGCAGATACATCGGTATCAAGTTCCGGTACTTCGAGGCCAAGGCTCTGACACGCATCAACTGCTACAACCCCCTGCCCTCCCGTGCCCAGAATGCCAATACGGCGGCCTGGTGGCAGCGGCTGGCTCATCAGGGCTACCGCCATTTCGAATGTATGGAAAGCTTCGAGTGTCCTAATTAACCCGAGCTGTCGGCATACATTTTCAAATACTTCCTCAGAGCCAGCGATGGATGCGGTATGGGACATCGTTGCCCTTGCCCCTGCCGGCGAACGTCCTCCCTTATATAAGACTATGGGCTTCTTTTTCAGGGTTTCCTTGGCAACCTGGAAAAACCTCTTTCCATCCTTAACACCCTCCATATAAAGCACGATCACTTTAGTTTCATCATCATATGAAAGGTATTCAACATAATCTTCGGTTGAAAGATCACACTGGTTGCCAATGCTTATGAACGTGCGAAGACCGTAGCCTTTTATGCTGGCTATCTCGGACATATAACCACCGAAAGTCCCGCTTTGGGAGACAAATGCTATGTGCCCGGCTATAGGTGCGGCATCGAAAGCTAAATTCAGATTTGCAGCAGCGCTCCAGATTCCCATGCCGTTTGGTCCTACACATCTTATCCCTCCACAGCGCGCTATTTTCACAACTTGCTCTTCTAGCACCCTTCCCTCTTTTCCAATTTCAGCAAATC
>CAYLRS010000338.1:0-2002 GCA_964385895.1 uncultured Dehalococcoidales bacterium | reverse complement strand
AACACTCAAGGGAAGCCCGCTGGACAGGCTCTACTGGGAACTTATCGGCAAGATAGTACAGAAGCAGGATGAGATTTACCTGGAATGGGCCGGGAATGCAGTGAAGACCATTGAAGGCTTTGGCCGGGAAACCAGTGGCTTAACAAAGAGTGCCCGCAAGAAACCGGGGCGGAAGGCGCAGTAACTACGTGCGTTTAATTAGTAAAGAATAGTTCTGAACTCTGCTTCAGTTGTCAGGAGGTGATGCGATTATCCGGAATAAATGAAAACAGCTATATCAAAGGCTCGTCTTTTATTATTTAATTACCAAATGGAGGAAGAGGCAATGATTGTTCTGGGAGATATTCCAAAGAGGTGGTCCAGCCTGACACCGGAGAAAATATGTATGGTGTGTACGGGATATGGTGAGGTCAGGCTTAACTGGGCGGCGTTTAACGAAAGGATCAACCGCCTGGCGAATTCGCTGAAAAAGCTAGGGCTTAAGAAAGGCGACCATGTTGCCATACTTCTGGAGAACTGCCACAGATACGCTGAGATTTACTATGCCATGGCCAAAACTGGCATCATCCCTGTCCCGCTGAACCTGAGGTTGCATCCTAATGAGCTGCAATACATTATCCAGAACTCTGATGCTGTGGGATTCATCGTCGGGCCGGAATTTAAAGAGGTTTATGGGGCTCTTAAACCGTCATTAAGCAGGGTTAAATACTTTATCAGCGCCGTGGAGCGCATCCCGGGCATGGAGTACTACGAAGACCTCGTGGAGAGGGGCTCTCCGCAGGAACCGAAGGCGCGGATACATGAAAATGATACGGTCATGCTGATGTACACGGGTGGTACGACCGGTATGCCCAAAGGCGCCGTGCTCACGCATCGTGGGCTGATGACGTTTATCACAGGATGCGTACTGTCCAATATGCGCAATAACGTACCAAGGACAGATGATGACGGCACCCTTTTTATCCTGCCGGCTTTCCACATATCACTGTGGCCTATCTTGACCTTTCATTTCAGCGGAGACAAGGTTGTCATGGTATCAAAGCCTGACCTGAAAAAGATCTTCGAGGCCATCGAGAAAGAGAAGATCACACATATGAATGCGGTGCCCACCGTCTATTTCTGGCTGGTGAATGATCCAGATATAGAAAAGTACGACTTGAGCAGCGTGAAGGCATTTTCCTACGCCGGTGCCCCCATGCCCACAGAGATACTCAAGCAGTGCATTAAGAAGTTCGGCAACATCTTCTCGCAGGGCTATGGGGCGACAGAGGGTGGTCCCTGGACCACTCTTTATGCCAGAGATCATGTGATCGATGGTTCGGAGAAAGAGATGAAAAAGCTCAAGTCTGTGGGGCGGCCGGCAATGGTCAGCGAGATCAGGGTTGTGGATGAAAAAGGGCATGACTGCAAACCTGGCGAGGTCGGGGAGATCATCGTGAGGAGCAAATCGACAATGAAAGAATACTGGAAAGACCCCGACAAAACTGCAAAAGTTAAGAAGGGCGACTGGTATTACACTGGCGATATCGGCAGCTTCGATGAGGACGGTTTCCTTTACCTGGCCGACCGGGCCTCTGACATGATCAAGAGCGGCGGTGAAAAAGTATATCCTTTCGAAGTGGAAGACGTCCTCTACAGGCATCCGGCGGTTTCGGAGGCGATTGTTATCGGTATCCCCGATCTTGAATGGGGCGAGAAGGTCCATGCGGTGATTTATCTCAAGCCCGACCACTTTGAGAAATATAGGGGAAAGGAGCGAAGCCTTAAGTCCGAGATGACGGATTTCTGCCGCCAGAACCTGACACATTACAAGTGCCCCAAGGGCATAGATTTCAGCCCCGACCCACTGCCCAAAACGGCTGTGGGCAAGATGCTGCGGAAGGAAGTGCGCGAAAAA
This sequence comes from uncultured Dehalococcoidales bacterium, assembly GCA_964385895.1. Taxonomy (GTDB): domain Bacteria; phylum Chloroflexota; class Dehalococcoidia; order GIF9; family UBA5629; genus CAYLRS01. Next base: position 105 of record CAYLRS010000338.1, on the reverse strand, counting down.
TACCGGGAAATATACAGGACTTCTAAATAAGATAGCGATTCAGCTGAAGCAATAATAATGGAGGATAAAAAAGATAAAAATGGCAAGACGACGAGGCGGAAGAAA
>CAYLRS010000337.1:0-2020 GCA_964385895.1 uncultured Dehalococcoidales bacterium | reverse complement strand
CACCTTTAGAGCATTGATTGATAGCATTCTTGCGCTCATATCAGAGTAACCGCATTCCCGGCAAAGCGCTCCTCCTTGAACCGGGCTGAAGTAGTTGACCTCGGGCAGCAGATCCCTGCCGCAATTTGCGCATTTCTGTACCTGGGGCCTGTAGCCGAGGTGGTCTAGCAGCCGGAGCTCAAAGTAACGCAGCACCCGATCACCCTCCATGGACGCGGCTAAATCGTTAAGGGCATTGAGCAAAAGATCAAATAATTCGTGGTCCTCTACATTCTCCTCAGTCAATGTGTCGATTAGCTCGGAGATATAAAAGCCGCAGGAAATGAGCTCAAGGTTATCCCTGATGGGCATGAAATTGTTAATAGCTTGCGCTTGCGTGATAATGTCGAGATTGCGTCCCCTGGCAAGCATGAGGAGGCTATGCGTCAATAACTCAACGTTGCCTCCGAGCTTGCTTTTGGGGCGCATGGCTCCTTTGGCGATAGCCCGCATTTTGCCGAGACCGGGGGTGAAAAGTGTCAAGAGACGGTCGGCTTCACCGAATTTGATCTTCTTGATGATGATGGCTTCGGTCTGGTAAACCCGGGAGGACATTATACGGTTATTATAATTCTTGCCTGCCCTCGAGGGCACGGCTGAGAGTGACATCGTCGGCGTATTCCAGGTCGCCACCGAATGGCAGACCGCGAGCCAGCCTGGTAATCCTCATGCCTAAAGGCGCTATAAGGCGCTGGATGTAAAGGGAAGTGGCTTCGCCCTCTGCATTAGGGTTCGTAGCCAGTATGACCTCGGTTACGTTGCTTCCTCCCAAACGGTCAAGCAGCTCCCTGATATGCAGGTCTTCAGGCTTTATACCATCGCTGGGTGAAATCACACCGTGGAGGACATGGTAGACGCCGCGGTATTTTCTGGTACGTTCCAACGGCATGATGTCTATGGGTTCTTCAACGATGCAAATTTTGGTACTGTCGCGTGTTTCGTCAGTACAGAGGTTACATGGGTCGGTGTCGGTTATGTTGAGGCAGATGGAACAGAGCCTGAGGTTCTGCTTAATGCTAATTATGGCTTCGGCAAGGTCGCGCGATTTCTCGGCTGGTGCCTGGAGGAGGTGATAAGCGAGACGCTGTGCCGTCTTAGGACCGATGCCAGGCAGCCTGTTGAACTCCTCAATGAGACGCGAGATCGGCTTTGCCGCCGGCAGGAAATCGGGGTTCAAACAGCTCCTCCTAAAATAGCCCGGGTATTTTCATTCCGCCGGTCAGCTTACTCATGCTCTGGGCAGCCATCTCCTGGGATTTCTGGACGGACTCATTACACGCAGCCAGCACCAGGTCCTGGAGGAACTCGATTTCTTCAGGATTGACCACCTCCGGTGATATGGTTATCGACTGAAACTGCTGGTGACCGTTAATAACTATCTTAATGGCGCCGCCGCCAGCGCTAACCTCGATGTTCGTTTTTTCCAGCTCCTCCTGGGCCTTAACGAGCTTGGCTTGCAGTTCCTGTATCTGTCGCAAGTTAAATTGGCTCATTTCTCCTCCGTTTCGGCGTTCTCTTCGATAATCTTAGCGCCCATGCTCAGGGCGGCCTCTACCAGGTGATTGCTGCTGGCGGGCCTGGCTTCCGCCTTCTGCCCCTGCTGGACGAGCACACAAGTCACGGTATAAGTGTGCCCGAACACTTCCTTGAGCTTCTTTTCAATGATATGAAGGTATTTACGGTTGTCAATGTAGCTCTTGTGGAAATCGTGGTAGAAACCGAGTACAAGGCTCTGCCCATTGATTTCGACGGGTTCGCAAGCGTGACGCAGGCGTGCATCGAGGTTGCCCTGGGAACCCTCACCGCGCATCGAGTTGATGAAGTCCTTCCAGTGAGCACTTAAATATTCCAGGTCGTTGGGGTCCTCCATTTTAAGAGGTTCCGTTAACCTGGGCTGCTCTGCGGGGGGCGATGAAGGGTCAGCCACTGGGAACTGGACCGGACCACTTCCGGATGTCTCGGCGACCTTGAAAGGTTTGCT
>CAYLRS010000336.1:0-2022 GCA_964385895.1 uncultured Dehalococcoidales bacterium | reverse complement strand
GGTTGCCTTCCCCTGCTTGATGGCAAAGGATAGGAAGCGCGAGATGCTCCTTGCATCGATGTTCGTCGTCAAGTACGCCGGAATCATCGTACTTTCGCATCTGGATGAGCATTCACTTCTGCCACTCCTGGTGCAGCGGTTGAATATATACACTGACCCCCGCATGCCCATGTCCATGGAGGAAAATATCTATCCTATAAACAACCCCGATGCCAGTTCTCCCGTCCTCATCACAACTAACTGGGCGCTGACCTACTTCCTGGTTGCCGCGGAGATCGAAAGCAGCAAGGTGCCTTCCTGGCTGTGCGTCAAGGAGGCCGGCGGACTGGGTGTGCTCACCGCCTGGGCGGCGGGCAAGTTCAGTGGCGATTCTATAGCTCCCTTCATCAGGAAATGCAGCATTGAGAGCAAGATCAACCACCGGCGCCTGATCATACCGGGCAAGGTCGCCCGCATCCGCCATGAGCTCACTGAAGCCCTGCCTGACTGGGAGATCATTGTAGGTCCCGGCGATGCCAACGAGATACCTGCCTACCTGCCCAACCTCGTCAAAAGCTGGAAGAGCTGAACTTCTTTCGTCCGCAATTCTCGTTTCAGTCAGCGCAATGCCATACTGAAATATGCGATCAAGGGATTGCTTCGCTGCGCTCGCAATGACATAATTATGCAATGGGTTCCTGCAAAACAGCTCTATTAAATAGGACAGGTACATGCGGCAGCGTAGTGACGAAGCAATCTGTCGGCCGGAGGTAAAAATTTGGATAGCGAAAATCTGGATATATCTGCCATCCTCACCGAAGACCGCAGGCATTGCCGGCACCTGATCGATATCCTGCAGGACATCCAGGCACAGGAGAGTTACCTGTCTGAAAAAGCCATGCTGCAGGTGGCCAAATTTCTGGATGTGCCATCGAGTACAATCTGGGGCGTTGCCACCTTTTACAACCAGTTCCGCTTCACACCACCCGGCAGGCATCCTGTCAGGGTCTGCATGGGCACCGCCTGCCACCTGGCCGGAGGTCAACTTGTGCTGGAGGCAATGGCCCGAGAACTGGACCTCGAAATCGGCGGTACTACGGAAGGCCACGAATTCAGCCTGGAGAGAGTCGCCTGCATCGGCTGCTGCGCATTGGCGCCGGTGGTAACCATCGGGAAAGAGGTTTATCCCAGGATGACCCCACCGAAGGTGGAAGAGGTGCTGGTGGAAATCGAACCTGCGGACGCAGGCAGGAGCTTGAAAGCCCGGAAGCAGAAATGACGTACGACGAAGTATACGGGCAGTCGCGGGCACGCTGGGATTCTTTCTACAATAGCGAAATTCCCCACATCTTAGTCGGCACAGCTACCTGTGGCCGCGCCGCGGGTTCGATGGCCGTACTGGAGGCTTTTAAACGCGAAATTGGAAGGGAAAGAATTCAGGCGCAGTTGACAGAGGTCGGCTGCATGGGTCTTTGCTCCTATGAGCCCCTGGTCATTATCATCAAGCAGGGCGATTTCACAGTTTGCTACCATCATGTTACGCCGCAGGCAGTACCGCAGTTGATCCAGGGTTATGTACTCGGCAACGACCCCTGCCTCGAGCTGGCCCTGGGCACGGTGGCGGGTGGAGATACGGAAGCGGTTTATATTCCGGAACTTGAACGGTTCAATCACGAAATGCGATTTCTGTTGCGTAACTGTGGCTACACATCGCCCCTGGAGATCGACCACTACATCGCCTGCGGTGGATACAAGGGACTTGAAAAAGCCCTGCAGATGAAGCCAGCAACGATTATTAGAGTGGTTGGAAAATCGGGATTGCGAGGAAGAGGTGGTGCCGGGTTCCGCACAGCCGTAAAGTGGCGCCTGTGTTATGAGGCTAAAAACAAGACTAAATATGTGATCTGCAACGCCGACGAGGGTGACCCCGGGGCCTTCATGGACAGGGTGCTATTGGAAAGCGATCCCCATGCCGTTATCGAGGGCATGATCATCGCAGGATATGCTGTCGGCGCACGGGAGGGTTATATATATATACGGGAA
>CAYLRS010000335.1:0-2049 GCA_964385895.1 uncultured Dehalococcoidales bacterium | reverse complement strand
CGACGACTATACCGACCCCGGCATCGTAACTACCTTTGGTCATCTTGACGGTGTCGTATCACTCGACCGCGCCATCGTCGAGCTTGGTATCTACCCGGCCGTTAATCCGCTGGAATCAACTTCACGCATCCTTGACCCGCAGGTGGTTGGTGAAGAGCATTACCAGGCTGCCCGCGGCGTACAGAAGGTGTTGCAGCGTTACAAGGACCTGCAGGACGTTATCGCCATTCTCGGCATGGAAGAGTTGTCCGAAGAAGATAAGATCACAGTGAACCGGGCACGCCGTATCCAGAGGTTCCTGTCCCAGCCCATGTTTGTGGCTGAACCATTCACCGGAATACCAGGCAAATATGTAACTATCAAGGAAACAGTGCGCGGGTTCAAAGAGATACTTGAAGGTAAATGGGACCACCTGCCCGAATCCGCATTTATGATGGTTGGAACCATCGAAGAGGCCGCCGAGAAAGCTAAGAAATTGGAGGCTTAATGATGCCAACTTTAAAGCTAGAGATTGTTACTGCCGAGCGCCAGGTTTATTCAGATGACGTCAACGCAGTCATTGCCGAAGGCCTGGAAGGGCAAATGGGGATACTGCCGCACCATGCTCCCCTGATAACAATGCTTAAACCGGGTGAATTGCTCATACGCAAGGATAATGATGAAATATCCATGTCGATCTCCGGTGGCTTCATTGAAGTACGGCCTGACAAAGTTATCGTTCTTGCTGACGCCTGCGAGCGCAGCGACGAGATCGATCTCGAGCGTGCCGAGGCTGCCAAGAAGCGCGCTGAAGAAAGGTTAAGGAGCCTGCCGCCGGACGTTGATCAGGCAAAGGCAGAGGCTGCCATGCGGAGATCGCTGGCACGTCTGAAAGTAGCTCAGAAACGCCGCAAACCAACAGGTTTCAGGCCCGGTAATCAGACAGTAATCCAATAATAAAAAGAAAAAGCCAATATCGATTTGCAAATCGACATTGGCTTTTTTATTAGCCGGTTTTATTTTAAACGATCTCGAGTCTGACCCTCTTACCTTCTTTGGTCGCAACTACTCGAAGTAGGGTACGCATTGCTTCGGCAACCCTTCCTTGCTTGCCGATAACCCTACCCTTATCCTCCACATTGACTTCCAGCTTGATGACTACACCACCTGAGTCAGTCTCCTCAGTTACTTTAACATCATTGGGTGCGCTGACGATGGACCTGGCAATATACTCGACTAACTCCTTCATTATGACGTCACCTCAGTAGTAGATTTAGATTTCTTCTTCCTCTTTTGAGTAGTCTTCTGTTTAGCCATTTTGAATTTCCGGGACGGATGGGCTGACTCATACTTTCCCATTACACCAGCTTTAACTAACAACCTGTATGTCGTTTCCGTAGGTTGAGCACCTTTGTCAAGCCAGCTTAGAGCCTTGTCTTCGTTTACGTTTAGAGTCTCTGGATCAGTTAATGGATTATAGCTACCAATAACCTCGATGAAGGCGCCATCGCGGGGCGACCGACTATCTGTAACAACTATTCTGTACATCGGTTTGTGTTTGGCGCCCACTCGTCTTAATCTGATTTTTACCATGTTTCCGGTTTAGTCCGATTCCTCCATTTTTAGCCGTTATTATGCATGAAGCCTTCGTACCTGTCAACAATACAGTATCGTGAAGAGACGTTTTTTACGTTCCCTGTATATCGATCGGTCTAAAAACGATAACTGTAAAAATGTTTTATAATTTTACGTATCTTAAATCACGGGAGGCTATTAATTGTCCGACATTGTTAGACAACTCAATCATATCTTCAAGCCAGATTCCATAGCAGTAATCGGAGCCTCGGGCAATATCCGCAAATGGGGTTATATGATGGTGGACAGGCCTATTCGCACCGGATACAAAGGAACGGTTTATCCCGTCAACCTGCAATCGGAAACCATCCTCGGCCTGCGTTGTTACAGCTCGGTAAGGGATATACCAGGTGATGTGGACCTGGCGGTGATAACCATCCCAGCTAATCAGATCCCATCGATCATGCGGGAATGTGTTGAAAAGGGAGTCAAAGG
>CAYLRS010000334.1:0-2070 GCA_964385895.1 uncultured Dehalococcoidales bacterium | reverse complement strand
TCCCTCAGGTCGTCAGGATATCGATAGCCTATGACCGCGTTGTGGTTCAGCTCAGGGAAGACCTCATAGAAAGCCCATGTCTTGCTGTTTTCGTTTACCTGCGTCTTCCATCTGCGCGCCACGCTGGAGAGAATGCCTGCGCCGTAGATGACGACTATTTTCCCGACAAGCTTCATGGCTATTTTTTTAGCCTGATTATGTTCTGCCGGCGCGTCTTCCTGCCACGTCTGACACAGCTTACCCAGAGTATGGACCATGCTCTCCACCTCTGCAGATTTATCGCTAACAAGCCCGAGATTCTGCATAATGGCAAGCAGTGGGACCAAACTGTACCCCAGGGCCGCCCTGGGCGGAGAAACGTGCTCTATGGTGAAAACAGGCACTCCTTTTTCTCTGGCGAGCGATGACAGCCTGCCTCCCGTGGAAATAACCAGTTTCTTGCATTTATTATCGAGTGCCGCGGTGAACCCTGAAAGGGTTTCTTCGGTATTCCCCGAGTAACTTGAAGCGACGACCAGCGTATTATCATCAACCCAACCCGGCAGGTCATAATCGCGGTGCACAACGATGAGGGGAGTGCTCGCAGCGCCGCCCAGACTTTTGAGCAGATCGCCCCCTATGGCTGAGCCACCCATCCCCAGGATAAGGATCTTGTTTACTTTTACGTACTCGGCTGGCAGCTGGAACTGCAGGGCTTTATTCCAGGCTTCGCGGCATTGTCCAGGCAAGCCATGTATTTGCAGCCGCATGCCCGATTTGTCCAGCGAAGTATATATGGAGAGGTCATCTAAGTTGACCATGTCTCACATACCTGCCATGTCCTGCCCGAATTGCAACAGTCTCTGCACTTCCTCGGCAGTGCTGCTTTCAGCATAGATCCGTATTAGAGGTTCTGTGCCTGAAAAGCGTAATAGCAACCAGGAACCGTCCTCGAGCTTATAACGGAATCCATCCCTGGTATCTAGCTTGATCACCTTCTGCGTACCCATTTTTTCAACCCTGGACTGCGACACTTTTTCAAGCGTTTGCTGCTTTGCCTCCTCGGTAATATGCACATCAACCCTGTCATAGAAATGAGGCCCCACCTTATTGAAGAGATCTGACAGTAGTCGCGCCGGAGATTTGCCCGTCCTGATTATAAAATCGAGGAAATAAAGTCCAGCCAGGATGCCGTCGCGTTCCGGTATATGTCCCCTGAACCCATAGCCGCCGCTCTCCTCGCCGCCAAGGAGAGCATTTTCCTTAATCATTATGGGCGCCACGTATTTAAACCCCACCGGAGTCTCGTATACCGGCACCTTGTACAGGTCTCCGAGCTTATATAGCATGTCTGTGGAAGTCAGGGTCTTGACTATAGCCCCGCGCTCTTTGCGCACTTCCAGGAAATACATCGCCAGCAGCGCGAAGACCTCCTGTGAGTTGAGGAACCTTCCGTTTTCATCCACGATGCCAATGCGGTCCGAGTCACCATCGGTGGCGAAGCCCACTATCGCGTCGTCCCTGATGACATGCCGTGCCAGCTTGCCAAGGTTCTTGGCAATGGGTTCTGGCTGGATTCCGGGGAACAGCGGGTTTCTGACCCGGTTGATCTCGTGCACCTCCATCTGGCCGCCATCCAGGAGGTTCTTGAAATAACCGATGCCAGCGCCGAACATGGAATCAATAACTATTTTCAGGGGATGTTGCTTCAGTGCCTCGATGTCGATCAATTTGCTCAGGTGCTTGGCGTACCCCTGAAAGGGATCGTGGAAGGATACCAGTTTTTTGCGGATTGCCTCTTTCAAGTTAATACTATTGATTGTGCCTTTTTCCAGTATATTGTTGGTATTTATTTCTATTGCCGTAATAGTTTCGCTGGGAGCGCTGCATCCGGTTGCAACCTTGTATTTGAAGCCGTTGTAGTTACCCGGGTTATGGCTGGCGGTGATGATGATGGCGCCATCAGCTTTCAGGGATGTGACCGCGTAGCTTGTCACAGGCGTCGGCACTGCCTTGGGGAAGAGGATGACTTTTATGCCATTGCCGGCAATAACTTCCGCTGCCGCGGCAGCGAAATCCTCGGAAGCAAAG
>CAYLRS010000333.1:0-2070 GCA_964385895.1 uncultured Dehalococcoidales bacterium | reverse complement strand
TCGGGCAGAGATTCACCATAACACCCCAGCAGGGCCTCGGTGTGATGAGGGCGGAGCCGGCCGAGCCCGGGCCGGGTCCCTCGCTGCAGCGTATATGCCCCAAGTGCGGCATGCCATTCCCGCCCGGTTCCAGCCAGTGTCCCAAACATGGTAAGTATGGCGGGACAGGTATTTTAGGCGAGAGTGCTCCTCTCCTGCCTGGAAGGCATACGGGTGAAATCTGGGGTAAGGTAATGGAAAAAAGAGCCGCCAGTGCGGCAGCAGAGCAGATCAAGTCACAGCCGCGTCATACTGCCCCACAGGAAATTTATCCGCAAATGGCAGGACAGCAGGCCGTCCATGATACTTTTCCCCAGGCGGAAATCGAGGCGCCACCGCGTATCTGCCCCAGTTGCGGCTTGCAGGTGCCCGGCCGCAGCAAAGTATGTCCTGCATGTGGCTGGAACCGGCTGCCGCCTGAAAAGACACGGCCCATACCCAAGGCAGAGGAGTTTTATAAATCGAGGGTAGCCGCTTCAGAACCCTATCCGGTTTACAATCCGCCTGCGGATCAATATTACGGGCAGCCCGCTGCACAGCCTTATGAAGCAATGTATACCGCGCCGCCGGTACCGATGGAACAGCCGTACGAGGGCAAGAAATGGAGAAGGGAAAGAAAGCCCAGGGAAACCGATGAGCGGGGAGAAAAACACAGGGAAAAGAAATCGCCGCTACCCTTATTGTTCGCCTTGCTTGCTTTCGCCGGTGTTATCGTACTGGCCGCCGTTTTCATAATGGACCAGCTCAAAACGCCCCCGCCTCCGGTGCTGCCTCCAACAACACCCCCCGTTACTGGCACAACCAAGGCTCCAGTTATATCAGAAATCCAGTTCAAGAACATCACCAGGGACAGCGCCGTTGTCACCTGGAAAACGGATAAAAAATCCAACAGCGTTGTCACTTACTGCCTTGAGGGCGGCAATCAGTGCGACTATGCCAAGGACTTAACCAACATGGTCACTGACCACAACGTAAAACTTACAGGCCTCGATCCGGGGAAAGCCTACCATATAACGGTCACATCCAGGCTTGATGATGATCCAAACTCACCTGACGCCACCAAGGAGCATAATGAGGTCCTCAGGTTGCTCGGCATCCCCGATACCAAGCCACCCGTAATTACCGGGGTGAAAGTGGTAAATATTGTCAGCTCAACTACAGGATCATCCGCTACGATAACATGGAAAACAGACGAACCGGCGACCAGCCAGGTCAGCTACGGGACGTCAGCACTGTATGGCAGTTTGCAGCCATCACAAACCGATACTATTCCTACGATAGTCCATGATGTCATACTCAATGGTTTACCAACTCAGGCGACCATCCATTACAAGGTTATATCCAGGGATATCGCTGGCAATGAAGCTTCTTCACCAAACGCCACATTTGTAACACCACCGCCGGCGGGTACCGCAAAAGGCAATTCTGCTCCCGATTTTACGTTGAACTGTGCAGATGGAAGCACTGTTACCTTAAGCAATTTGCGAGGCAGCAAAGTTATTTTAAACTTCTGGTCGTATAACTGTGGCTTTTGCAAAGATGAAATGCCGTTTATTCAACAGGTGCATGAAAGTCATCCAAACCTGCCAATACTGGTAATTTGTGGAACGCAAATGGGACCGGTAAATAACAATGTAATAGGAAGCTTCATTCAGGAAAAGGGTTACACATTTACCGTTCCCCTGGATACGACGGGTCAGGTCGGTTCGTTATACAATGTTTCGTCAGTTCCGAAAACTTTCTTTCTAGATTCAACGGGCATTATTAGGGAATTTAAGGACGGCTCTTTCAGCGGATCCAGTGCGATTGAGAGCCTGCTCGGTTCATACAACTAAGCCTCGTATCTGCCAGATCGTCTTTTATAGTTTGCTACCCTAGAATCAATTACATATACTATTATGACTTCGGAGGGGTGACCGAGTGGACGATGGTGACGGTCTTGAAATCAGTATATTCGTCTACGAAATAGTTATTTTCTGAAGTTCTACAGTAAATAAAAATTATGAAGCTATTTTCAAGTAGTTTTCGGTC
>CAYLRS010000332.1:0-2087 GCA_964385895.1 uncultured Dehalococcoidales bacterium | reverse complement strand
CAGCCATTATGCCGCCCGCACCACCACCGATGACAATTACCTTTTTACGGCTCATGGGACGTAGAATTTCCAGGCGCAGAACCAGTCAGCAGGATGTCTATCCGGCGGGCAGGCAATACACTCGGTCCTGATACTGGGGTCGATGGCGCGTGCAAAGCTGCTATACTCCACGATGCCGGCGGATTTACAGGAGTAATCTTCAAGCCCCTTACGCTTGCGGGCATCCTGCACCCGGCAGTTCACCATCTTGAAAATCAAACTTTCTCCCTGTCTCTCTGTGGACTGCTGGTTAATCCTGGAATAAAGGCGGTATCCCAGAGCGGTTTCGAGGGAGTAGAGCCCGCCCGCTTCAGGGATTTTGAGCAGTTCTTTTATGCGGTATGCTTCTAATGGAGAAAACTTTGCCCAGCAGGTATCATTGCACCTCTTGGCGGTAAACATCTCATGCCTGTTTTCCACAGCCTGGAACCAGATCCCGTCGCCGGCAAGCCAGTTGGCAGAGATAGCTTCTATCAGGTCCAGGATTTTTCCCCTGGGCATTGAACACAGGGCGAGTGGGAGATCGTTTTCCACCCGAAAGCCTATCACGCCTGCAAGTCGCTTGATGGCAACAGGATAGTATTTGGCGAAGACCTCTGCCTCGGTTTTTAAGGCTTCATCCAGCCCGAGCTGGTACTGCGCTTCGTTGAACCAGATTCCATAGTGCAGCACGCTGCGCCTGAGGAAGTCTATGGCGAGTTTTGTCAGCTCAAGCTGGCTTAAGTTTTCCAGTTCGTCGGGCTTTGCCATCTTATCAAGCTCCTTTCTAAGCCAACCAATATTTGCCTTATTTTCCTGTTAACCCGTACTATAATAACACATCATTTCAACGCGGCAGGCATTGGAAATCAATGAAAGAGACACACGGTGTACTGACTAAAGAAAATATACTTGAGCTGCTTAAGATCAATCCACCTCTCATAGCTGAAGCCGTCAATATCGAAGAGCAGCTTCAACCAAATGGCATAGACTTGACCGTGCGGGAGGTGAGCAGTTTTTCCTCGAGGGGGAACCTTACCGAGGCTAATGATGGCAGGGTGCTTTCCAAGGCCGCGCCGCTGATTTTCGATAACCATGGCGGCGTCGATCTCATGCCTGGCGCCTACCTGGTTACTTTCAATGAAATCGTCAACCTGCCCAATGACGTTATGGCGCTGGCAAGGCCGAGATCGAGCCTTAACCGATGTGGCGTCAGCATACACAGCGCGGTCTGGGACGCGGGCTACTCCGGCAGGTCGCAATCACTGCTTGTGGTATATAATAGACACGGTTTCCGTCTGCATAAGAATGCAAGGGTGCTTCAGCTTGTCTTCTTCCACCTGGACCGCAGTGTAACCCGGGGCTATAGCGGCAGGTTCCAGGGCGAAAATATCTTATAATTTCATCAAGGAGAACAGGTTTTTATGAGAATGAACAAGATTTTCATACCGGCGGCACTTATTATTACGCTGTTTACGCTATCTGTTACTGGCTGCATAAATTTTAAACCGATAGAGCAGGCTGTTATGTGCAGCAGCGTCACCAAGACGGGCGAGCCCATCCTAACTACCGATACTTTCCCGCCGGACATCAAGACGATCTTCTGCTCGGTCAAGCTGTCCAACACAACGGGTGACAAGAAGATAAAGGCAGAATGGTACATCGTGAAAAGCGATGAAGCTGGGCTGGCAAATTCACTGCTCAATACTGAGTCGGTGGCTGCCAATGCTCTCTATGCCGTCTTTGCCTTCGTGCGCTCGGATATACTTCTTCCGAGAGGTGATTATGAGGTCAGGCTCTATTTTGATAACAAGTTTATACAGTCAGTTCCTTTCAAGGTGCAGGGCGAAGCAACCAGGTCATCGGCAGTGCTGAGCGATGCAACCATATGTACCAGCATCGATATAACTACGGGAAAGCCCCTGGACAGGATGGAGATCGTCCCCAATAACGAGCCAACACTATTTTGCTCGGTTAAAGTATCGAATGCTGACTTCGGAACTAAAGTAACGGCTAGATGGATTTATATTAAAGGCGAGTTGGAAGGTTTTCAAGATAAGACTCTTGGT
>CAYLRS010000331.1:0-2096 GCA_964385895.1 uncultured Dehalococcoidales bacterium | reverse complement strand
GGAAAACCGCACTGAAACCTATGACGAAATCGTGCCGGTGGTCAAAACCGTATCCGGGGAGGAGGCGCTTATCCCTTATGTGGTGTGGAGCAATCCCAGCCTCAGATTTAAAGGCAACAGGTTCATCTGGTATTACGGTTACAGGCTGCCTGGCACAGACGCGCATGCAGAGGAGAAGATACGCATAGCCCTGTATAAGCAGGAGTACTATGAATACGTTGCGGTCAGCCTCTTTGATATGGCGCCGCGGGGACAGGTACTCCAACCGCCCTTTATCTCACCATCAGACCCGCTGCAACCGCCCGCAGTGCAGCATAATTGGATCACGGGTGATACTACCGCCTTCGAGGACTGGCTCAATCTTGCCAATATCAAGTTCAATTTCGCCCGTTTCCTGGGCGGGCAGTCGGACCTGTGGATGAACAGGGGAAGCTCCTATGATATCAGCTTTGACACAAGGGGAGCCCGTGATATAGCAGTCGTTTTCAGCGGGCCTACCACAGCGCAAAATGCCAGGTTCGGGACCTTTTTATCCCGGTCAGACAGCATTACGGAAAATGTGACCATGGATATGCAGCGGCAAATACCCTACCAGGTGGAGCAACGCATCCAGAAACAGAGGACGGTCTATAAAACCAGCCAGATTCCATTCTGGGAAGCGCTACTCCTCAAGTAAAACCTGGGAACTTGCGGGGGCTTATATCAAGCTGATAGGTACCAGCCCAGCAACTGCTTGCCCCACAGCAGGGTTACAAGTCCGCCCACGCAAAGGAAAGGCCCGAAAGGTAACATATCCTTACGCCCCTTCCGCCGGGTAATCAGCAACACAGCGGCTACAAGGCCACCCGCCACGATACCGACAAACAGCGCTATAAAGACGAGCGGGAAGCCCACCATCAGTCCCAGCAATCCGGCCAGCACAACATCCCCCATGCCCATGCCTCCTCTTGAGAGGATAACCACAAGGAACAAAAGCAGGGCGCCGGCCAGCCCACCTGCTACGGCAGACAGCAAATAGTTATTGAAGACCGTCATGAACCCGCTCCCTGCAAAGAAAGGAGCCCACGGCAACCTGTAATGCACCAGCATAACCACCAGTGAAATGGCGGCGGCCACTATCATCCCCGGGTAATTGACTATATTCGGCAGGATGAAATGCTCAATATCAGTTACGAATAATACGATCAGGATAGACGAGTACACCAGCAGGATGCAGAGTTCCCAGGAAAACCCGTACTTAAGGTACAACAATGCAAAAAGCACGCCTGTGACAAATTCCACTATCGGGATCCGCACAGGCACCGCTTCCCTGCAATCGGGGCAGCGGCCTTTGGTTAAAAAGTAACCCAGCAGCGGTAAAGTATATTTTAGCGGCCGCTTCACCCCGCATTGCCTGCAATACGGTGCCTTCAGATGCAGTTCGCCCTCCTCTGACACCGAACCGGCCAACCAGTTCAATAGCGATCCCCAGCAGATTCCCAGCAGCAGGAAAAAGAATGCAACCAGAATTGCAGTCATGCTAATTAACCCCTGATATGAGCCTGTTGCACAAGTATGCTCACCGGCATCAGGTACAGCTGCTCCCTATTGCCTCAATCAAGTTGTATGTCATCGTTGCCCCCTTTCAATAGCTAACCCTATCTTACCATACCACTCAATTTATGAAGGGGTTATGCAACAGGCTCTGTACACTTTTTATTACCTGCCGACTGTATAGCTCCTGCGCGAGACCTCTTCGCCTTCAGAGTTATATAGCACAGCGGTATCAGGGAGCTCATTGTTCCAGATATTGCCCAGCCCCCAGTTGAAGGAGAACCCGCCGTAAGAGCAGTGAACTTCATCGGTGAAGACCAGTACCGTTTGCCCGGGGTACAGTATGCATGGAACAGGCTTGCCCTGCTGGCCCTTGGCCGGTTTCATGGGTGTCTGATCGGGAGGCTCAACAGGAGAGCATGAGGCCCAGTCCACTTCGCCGGCAGGTTGATTGGTCGGCTTTGTTGTAGTGGGGGAAGGTGACAGGCGATTTATCACCGACTGAGCAGGGTTCTGAACGACTGCGTAGGTGCTTTCGTATACAGCTTCTTCCTCTTCAGCCG
>CAYLRS010000330.1:0-2096 GCA_964385895.1 uncultured Dehalococcoidales bacterium | reverse complement strand
CAGTAACGGTATCTGATGTCCCAGGTAAGCTACCAGGAAGGCACGCGGCACTTTGCCACACCAGGCGGCCAGTAAAAATTTCCACCATCGTATTTTCAGTGCCCCTGCGGCTAAACCTACCAGGTCAAAAAGCACAATGGGCACCAGGGCCACGCCAAAAATCGCCCAGGCACCATAGCGGTTCATCCAGGATACAGCCCTCTGGTAGGCAGGCATATGCTCATCTATGATTATTTTCTCACCGACGTAGCCAGCCCAGTAGGCTGTCATTTCACCTATGGCATCGCCGGTGCCTGCTGCAAGGGCGACAAAGAAAGGGTCCCAGACTGTGGCGGCAGCCAGCACAAAAGCAATCCCCGGAGCCGGAACAAAGATGGTAGCACTGCTAAGAAGGCTGACCACAAAAACAAGTGTATATGCGACCCAGCCATAGCTCCGCAACGAAATACGAAAATAGTCCTGAAACTGGTAGAGCAGGAAAGCAATGCCGGCCGAGAGTGCTATCATACCCATGAAAAGCAATCCCTCTTTCAGCCATTTTATCTTTTTATTAGATAGCCTAACTTCTTTGGTTTCCAATTTCTGCCCTTTTTATGCTTGAAACTGCGTAAGCCTCAATGCTATAGTCGGCCAGTTTCTTCTGTATAGCTCTTGCTTCAACTTCGCTGTCAACCATAGTAAATATCACCGGCCCGGAACCCGCCAGGTGTATTTCCAGCGCACCGGCCGTGTTGAATGCTTTCCAATAGTTATCCGACCCTGGAAAAGCTTCAAATGCCACTTTATCAAAGGCATTATACAGCAGTCCGTGCCTTATTTTGGCCCCTTTCACTATAAACTCCTTCACCACGTTAACAGATCCACCCCGGGTGTAATGTGCAGGCCTCAACATGCTGTATAGCCTTTTGGTCTTATCCACCCGCCCCGGAAAGCCCGGTTTAAGTAAAACGAACCATACTGGTGGAATATCAGGCAAAAGTGAAATCCGTTCCCCTCTCCCCTCGACAAGGCATGTCCCGCCGTAGATAAAAAAAGGCACATCGGAGCCTATATCAACAGAAATCTTTGCAAGCTGCTCGGACGTTAACCGTAAAGACCACAGGGTATTCAGGCCAATGAGCGTAGCTGCAGCGTCGCTGCTGCCACCACCTAAACCAGATCCCCAGGGTATTTGCTTCTCCAGCTTTATGTATGCGCCTTTCCTGCAACCCACCGTCTCTCTGAGCATATGCGCAGCCTTCAGCACCAGGTTATCTGCTGCCTGCAATGCTGGCACTGAGCAGTTAAGGCTTAAATCATCAGCATCTTCAAAGGTTAGCACGTCGAAAAGGATGACTGTTTGCATGATGCTCCTGATCTCGTGGTAACCGTCATCCCTTTTTCCTAATACCTCCAGGACGAGGTTGATTTTCGCGGGGGCCCGTAAAGTCAGCATTGATTGCTTGCCCCGCCTTTTACCGCGATCACGCACGAATAAAGATCTTGCCATTCTCCAAGAGTCAGGGTTTCGGCGCGCCTTTTGGGGTTCAGGCCAGCTTTCTCCAGGATTTTGACAGCATTCACAGGTTCTATATTTAAACCCAGAGCAAGGGAGTTGCGCAGTTGCTTCCGGGGGGCGGCGAAACCGGCCTGCACTATCTTCAGAAAACACTGCATATCATCAACAGTCACTGCTGGCTCATCCAGTATGCGAAACCTGACCACGGCCGATTCCACTTTCGGTGGCGGATAGAAGCTATTTGCAGGCACGCGACAGACCACCTCCGGCCGGCTGTAAACCTGCAGGCTGACCGAAAGAAAACTCATATCACCGGGCTTGGCGGCTATAGCCCTGGCAACCTCCTCCTGAACCATAACCACCATAAGCAGGGGCTTTAACTTTGAGCGCATGAAATAGTGCAGTATCGGCGAAGTTATATAGTAGGGTATATTGGCAACTACTTTATATTCTGCAGTTTTTTTTAAAACCTTCCGCAGATCAAGCTCGAGGATGTCCGAGTTAATTAATTCAAAGTTATGCTGGCTGGTAAGTTTGTGTCCCAGCCTTAAAGCTAAATTATGATCAAGCTCCACAGCGATGACCCTGCTGGCCTTCT
>CAYLRS010000329.1:0-2107 GCA_964385895.1 uncultured Dehalococcoidales bacterium | reverse complement strand
GGAGTGGCTCAATTTCTGAGCGGCGAATGGCTCAGTTTCCAAGCGTTGCGTCCAATTATTTTAAAGGTGGCAAATTTGATGAGAATGTGTTCGACTTAAAACACTGGAAACGTCTTCCATAATTAGTAATTCATGTAACATTTGTCCAGAAAGTTCAGTTCAGGTCACGTTTGCCTGAATTGTTCAATGTTGTTTGCTAATTTCAATAAGGATATGATTGGATGTTTCAAATTTCGGATTAGCTAGAGAGTAATATCCTGTGTTTTTAAGATACAGTGATAAACTCCAAAACCTTACGGCGCTGAAGGGATTCCTGATTGTTATAGTAAATTATTAGCCTTGACCGATCACTGTTATTTCGTCTTCTCCTTTTCCCGGGCCAGTTCCTCTTCCTGCAGAACGCGGCGCAATACCTTGCCGACCATCGTCTTGGGCAGAGTATCCCTGAATTCGACGTGCTTCGGCACTTTATACGGCGTCAGCCGCTCCTTACAGAAGGCCTGTATCTCCTGCTCTGTGCATTTGCTATCCGGCTTCAGCACAATCCAGGCTTTAACGGCCTCGCCCTGCATTGCATCCCGCACGCCTGCCACGCTGACCTCCAGGACTGCCGGGTGCTGCATGATTACTTCTTCTATTTCACCCGGGTAGACCTGGTGCCCGCTGGGTTTTATCAGTTCCTTCTTGCGCGATGTGATAAAGACATAGCCGTCATCGTCTATATGGCCTATATCCCCGGTATACAGCCATCCATCACGTAGCATTTCGGCAGTCGCATCAGGCTGCTCCCAGTAACCCTGCATCATATGGGGAGCCTTAACGATGATTTCACCCGTTTCCCCCAGCTTGAGCTCCGTCTTACCTGTATCGATATCGACAACCTTCATAATCACATCGATCGTGGGCATACCGGAGGCACCCTCCTTCCACTGCCCTATCATCGGGCCCATGGAGAGAATACCAGCCTCCGTAAGCCCGTAGGCATCTACAATCTTACCCCCTGTTAACGCTTCCCAGCTTCTCTTGGTTTCCGCCAGCAACGGAGCTGCGGCCGCTATACACATCTTTACGGATTTGAAATCTATCTTGCCGGATTTCACATCGGGATGGTTCATGAGCCCGATAAAAAGTGTGGCAACGCCGGGGAAAAACCTGGGCTTGGTCTTCTTTATGGTAGCAAGCAGGTCCTTGACGTCGCGCGGGTTCGGCACGAGCACAATGGGCACAGGCGGATTCACGATGGTGGCAATAAGTACCCAGTTGCCGGCGCCGTGAAAAATCGGCATTAGCAAAAGGGCGTTATCAACCCAGCCCTTCAATATCGGCGAGCACCAGGCGCGTAGCTGCATGGCGTTCATCACGATGCCGCCGTGCGAGTGCATCACCCCCTTGGGCGCACCGGTCGTGCCGCCGCTGAAGAGGATCAGGGCGGTGTCCTTCTGGCTGACCTTGACATCGGGAAGCGGCGCACCTGCATATTTCTTCATAATGTCCTGCAGCCAGAGATCGCCCTGCTGCAGTTCAATTCTGTGGCCCTGCTTCTTCTCCATCAGCAAAGTAAACATGGTACGCATGAAGGGACTCAGGTATTCCTTGATCGAGGTGGCTATTACCGTCTTCAGGTTCGTCTGCGGCTGGACCTTCTTGACCTGGTTGTAGAACGTCGTCAGTACGATCGCGCTCTTTGCACCACATTTCTTCAAGGTGTATATCAATTCCTCGTCGCTGTAGAGGGGATTCACCTGGACTGCAATGCCGCCCGCCTTCCAGACGGCGAACTGGCTTATGATTATCTGAGGGCAATTCGGCATCAGCAGCGCGACGCAGTCTCCCTTTTTTACGCCTGCGCCTGCCAGCGCCTTGGCCAGTGTATCCACATACTTTGCGAACTGTGCATAGGATATGGTGCTGCCTTTGAACCATATCATCTCAGCGTCAGGGCGCTGCCTGGCGTTATCCACAATAACGTCAAGCAGTGTGATATCAGGATAAGGCTCAAGCGTACGGGGCACACCTTCATCGTAATTTTTCAACCACGGATAATCAGCCAAATCAGTCCTCCTCATTTTTTATTTGAATAGAAATGCTGTAATAGAGTTGCCATATT
>CAYLRS010000328.1:0-2144 GCA_964385895.1 uncultured Dehalococcoidales bacterium | reverse complement strand
GTCGTCTCCAGCATTTATTGGCCGAACGTCACGACGTGTCATCCATGAGCGCGGGGAAAGAACCCGAACGCCGTGTTAAGATTGTAAACAACTGATTATTCCGGTTAAATTAATAGTTGAGCAGATGAAACCTGATTCGTGCCTGTTTATTACATTTGAAGGTTGCGAAGGATGCGGTAAAAGCACGCAAGCAAGGCTCCTCCATAAAAGACTGCAGCAGTTACATATCCCTTCCCTGTTAACACAGGAACCTGGTGGCACTCCCCTGGGGAACAAAGTAAGGAACCTTCTGAAGGTAAAAAGAGAATTCAACATTTCCCCCGAGGCAGAAATGTTTTTGTTTGCCTCCTGCCGTGCCCAGATTGTCCGCGATATAATCAACCCCTCGCTTAAGGCAGGGAATATTGTCATATGTGATCGCTTTGCCGATTCCACCACAGTTTACCAGGGGTTCGGCCGCGGGCTGGAACTCAAGATGATAGAACAGGTAAACAACATTGCAACTGGTGGATTGAAACCGGACATGACCATATTAATAGATATGCCTCCTGAGCGGAGCCTGCAGCGCAAGCATAACATACAGGAAGACCGCTTTGAGGGGGAAGATATTTCCTTCCACCACAAGATCAGAAATGGCTACTTGGAACTGGTACGGCAAGAACCGGACCGCTGGATCGTAATAAACGGCAATCAGCCTATCGACGATATACACCGGGTTATCTGGAATAAAGTGAGTCCTCTTCTCGCAAATAAACATCTTCTTACAAATGATGGGTAAGCAAGTAGCGGTTGCCCTCAGCGGAGGGGTCGATTCATCTGTAGCTGCTTACTTACTTAAACGGGATGGTTACGATGTCAGGGGTTTGACATTGCGCCTCTGGCCAGACAACCAGTCAAAATCGCCCTGCACCGTGAAATGGAATCTTCCATCTCAGGATATAGAGCCCGTGGCGAAGACCTGCCAGATGCTGGATATCCCCTTTCAAGTTGTCGATGCGTCCATAGAGTTTGAAAAAAACGTGCTGCTACCCTTCTGCAAAGAATATGAGTCCGGGCGTACGCCCAATCCCTGCATCCACTGCAACCGGATGATTAAGTTCGGCATCCTGCTTGAACATGCCCTTGCGTCAGGGTCGGATTGTCTGGCCACCGGCCACTACGCAGGGGTCCGGCACGACACGGCAGGTTATCACCTCCTGAAAGGCGAAGACGCCGCCAAAGACCAGTCTTACATGCTATATACTTTGAACCAGCAACAATTGAGACATGTGCTTTTTCCTCTAGGACAATATAGAAAGACCGGGGTTAGAGAGATAGCCGGAAAGGTGGGATTACCTTCGGCAGATCGCAAAGGCAGCCAGGATGCGTGCTTTATACCGGGAGATTACCGCGAGTTTATAAGCAACCGTATTGCCGGCACGCCCGGCGAGATAGTTGACCGGCAGGGCAAGATACTGGGCAGGCACCGCGGCATTGCGTTCTATACTATAGGGCAACGACACGGCCTTGGTCTGTGTTCGAATAAGCAAATGTATGTTATCAAGATAGAGGGTGAAAAGAACCGGTTAGTTGTAGGGCATGTGCAAGATTTACTTTCCCTTGAGCTGGCCGCTTCAGACCTGTATTGGGTTTCTGGAAATGCCCCACTTGAGACTACTCACGTTAATGCTAAAATAAGGTATAAATCCGCTGAAGCAGAGGCCAGGCTCATGGTTTCAGGTTCAAGCGCCAAAGTTATCTTTACAGAACCGCAGCGCGCAGTCACACCCGGTCAGGCTGTGGTCTTTTACCATGGCAATGAAGTCATCGGGGGCGGCACTATTGAAAAAGCCGAATAATCCGTTACCGTCAAAGCCCGCTACCCGTGAAGAACAAGCGCTTTTTGCAGCAGGATACCGCCGCATAGCCGGGCTGGATGAGGCCGGCAGGGGTGCATTGGCCGGCCCTGTGGTAGCCGCGGCAGTCGTATTACCGCTGAATGCTGATTTCCCCTGGCTTAACCGCGTCAGGGACAGCAAGCTGCTTTCCCCAAAAACGCGTGAGAGCCTCTTCGAAATGATGAACCAGTCGTGTATTGAAATAGGCACAGGCATAGTTGCCCCGCATATAATTGATGCGGTCAATATCCTCAACGCCACTAAAAA
>CAYLRS010000327.1:0-2187 GCA_964385895.1 uncultured Dehalococcoidales bacterium | reverse complement strand
CAGCACCCTGCCGATCTGGGGCAAGATAGGAGACAGGGTCGGCTTCAAGATCATCCTCCTACTGGGATTCGCCTTTTTCGCAGCCGGCTCCCTTCTATGCGGGCTGGCACCAGGTATATATTTTCTTGTAGGCTCACGCTGTATACAGGGAGTCGGCGCTGCCATGCTGTATGCTGTGGGTATGGCTATGATAGTAAGGTATATACCTGAAAACCGGCGGGGATGGGCTTTCGGTGTGACAGCCACCGCCGCCGGACTGGGCGTTGTAATCGGCGCGCCCCTGGGCGGCCTGATCACCCAGTACTTCAGCTGGCACTGGATATTCCTGATCAACGTCCCCGTAGGTGTCATCGCTATCTTTGTGGCTATGAAAGTCATCCCGCGCGATAAACCGGCACATGACACAAGCAAGAGAGGCGTGCCATTTGATATCCCGGGCGCCCTGATGATATTCATAGCGCTCACAGCCCTGGTGCTCGCGCTCAACAGGGGCCAGCAGTTCGGATGGCACCACTGGGGCATTATAGTGATGTTCGTTACATCAGCGGCGCTTCTTACAGGTTTTATCTTCTGGGAAAGAAAATGCAAAGACCCGCTGCTGGACCTGGCCATTTTCAGGCTTCGCAGCTTCAGCTTCGGCGCGTTTGCAGCGCTGCTGGCCTGGAGCACGTTTGCCGGCGGCAACTTCCTGCTCCCGTTTTACCTTCAGTTAATCAAGGGCCTGTCGACAAGTGTAATAGGCGCCATGTTCCTCATCAGCTCCATTATTTATGTATTCGTCAGCCCGCTTATGGGACGTCTGTCCGACAGGGTCGGCACACGTATACTATGCTGTTCGGGAATGGGCGCTACCACGCTGGCCCTCGTCTTCCTGGCTTTCACACTTGGACTTCCCTCTATCGCACCGGTTATGTTATACCTCGCCTGGATCGGTATTTCCATGGGAACATTCGTGCCTCCAAATAACAGCGTAACGCTCAGCTCTATCCCTGAGGAAAGCCAGGGCGCAGCCTCTGCCACTTCCAGGGCTCTGCAGAACCTGGGCATGGTGCTGGGGGTTGCCATATTCGAAACGATATTTTCGTCAGTCATGCCCAATACTGCTTTGAACACCAGCCCGTCAAACGCCAACGTCCCACCGGATGTCCTCATCGGCGGCTTCCGCAATGCGTTTTTTGCGGGCGCTATTATGTGCTTAATCGCCTTTGTATTGTCGTTGTTCGCTAAGGAAGACAGGAAGTCCATCCGCAAACCGGATGCATCCGGATTGATAGCGTAAACTGCCTGGGGGGGGGCAGGAAGAAAATTATATGCCTGACTACCATATCAGAAAAGTAAAGGAAAGCGACCGCAACGCGGTAGTTGATATTTTCAACTATTTCGTCGAAAACAGCTTCGCAGCATACCCGGATAAACCGATCGGCTACGAGTTCTTCGATATCCTCAAGGGCATGAGCCGGGGCGCAGTGTTCTATGTGATCGAGGACAACGATAGGAAGGTAATCGGGTTCGGGTTGCTGCGGCAGCATCAGCATACCGAGGCATTCAAGCAGTCAGCCGAGCTGACCTATTTCATCCTGCCGGAGCATAACAGGCGTGGTACCGGCACCAGGTTGCTTGGGATCCTCGAGGATGAAGCCGGGAAAATGGGCGTGAAAACATTACTGGCGAACATCTCCTCCCTCAACGAGCAGAGCCTCAACTTTCACCGGAAGAATGGATTCAGTGAATGCGGCAGGTTTGGGCGCGTCGGGCGGAAACTCGGCAGGGATTTCGACGTTGTCTGGATGCAGAAGTTCATCAGCGATACATAATGACCGATACGCCATTGCGAGCGAAACGAAGCAACCCCCTGATCGAAGGAGTATGTCTTGACCTACCTCCAAAAGATTGCTTCGGCGCTACGCTCCTCGCAATGACATGATTGCAGTGTATATCTTGTAAGGCTACTTCCAGCGGAACTGGAAGGGGCCGAAGTCGAAATTGTTCTCATCCGGCCCCGGTTCAAAGGAGGTGGGTAATTGTTCCGGCCATTCACCAAGCTCGGCCGTAACCGATATCTTTTCAGAGCCTCTCAAGACTGTAAGGTTTACTTTATCACCCGGTTTTTTAGCGTTAAAGTAGGCTATTAAATCTTCAACCTTCCCTACCTGCGCATTATCCACAGCTGTTATGATGTCGCCACCG
>CAYLRS010000326.1:0-2195 GCA_964385895.1 uncultured Dehalococcoidales bacterium | reverse complement strand
AAGGCGCCATTATTACCGTATTGAGAAAGTCTTTTTCCCTGTTTCCCAGTGTCACCAGGGCATTTTCCAGGTCCACCTTGTAACCCTGCTCGGCTTTTAACGACAGGCCGTGCTGCAGCACGTAATCGTTTGTTCCCAGTATAGCGTTGCACAGCTCGATGTAGTGCCGCGCTATACGCAGGTTGCTGTTCAAATCGGGCGAGCTAAGGCTGCCACTCTCAATGCCTTTCAGCGCAGCGTTAATTTTTTCCTCGGCGGCCGCGTAAAAATAGAAGCTTATATCCCTGCCGTAAATATCCGTGTCATTGCGTGTCTTGATAAAGTTGATGTTGTTTACTACTCTGCCTATGTCGTCAACCCGGCTTAAGATCTCTTCGAACAGCGGGCCGGCTTCAGCGGGTTTGCCCTGCGCGACAAGTCCGCGCAGCTTCTCGATGTCGGCCTGGCCCTGCCTTATTGAGTCTATAGCCTTGCGCAATTCAACTATAAGCGTCACCGCCGCAGGCTGGTCTTGCTGTACCTCGAAATACACCAGGCCGGGCAAATCAGTGGGCACGAAGGGCGCCGTGTTGCCCAGCCCTGATTCGGGGTTATTGATGGCGTCCTCGATTATTTTCAGGCAGGACTCCAGGTCGGATAAGGCCACATATAATTCAGACGTGGCGGCGGTGTAATTTTCAGCCAGGAACAGGTCATGCGCCGCGGCAGTTTCTTCCTGGGCCCAGTTGTACGATGTTAGAGCAGTGCCGTTCGGGTAGTAAGATGGGTAATTAATATATGGATTTTTTCCCACTTCATCAGGCTCGAAATAAGTAGGGATGCCATCTCTACTCCATTCTTTTACCCCCATTAGATTGTAAGGGAATTGGAACTGGGGCAGCCGCGGCACGGTCTCGTAGAGGTTGCTGAGAACTGTCTGCACTGAGTTATTGGCCGACTTGATGTCCAGCCGTTGCGCCGTGCTATCCAGCGTGGCCATAATTGTCCCGGCCCTGACGAAATCACCTTCTTTCACGAGTACATCCTGTACATCGCCCGGCGCGCCGAAACGCAGATCAAAAGCCTGCGGCATCACCAGGCTGCCATCCACCGAGGCAATGACTGCCAGGTTGCCGCGCTGCACGGGAACAACCCTGCTCTTTGGCGCAGTCGCGGCCGGAGTGCCCGTCGTGGCGGTACAGCTTGTAAAGGAAAGCACCAGGATAAATGCAAAAATTATGATAAGGGAATTTTTCAATATTTTGAGCATGTTATATTTCTATGCTTTAATCCACGATATTTCCGGGACTAACTTATCAACGATAGCAGGTAATTATTAAGATTTTATTTAGAAAGCAGGTTTATATCTGCGCCAAGCAAACGGATTACATTAACCGATTTATAATTATAGCAATTATTTTGAAACCGGAACGGTGAAAAAGAAGCGGCTCCCTTTGCCAGGCTCGCTCTGCACCTCGATTTTACTGCTATGTGCCTCGACGAAATATTTAGCGATGGTCAGGCCAAGGCCGCTGCCGCCCGTTGCCCTTGAACGGGACTTATCCACGCGGTGGAAACGCTCGAAGATATTGGGCAGTTCCCCGGCGGGTATGCCTTCACCGCTATCGGTTACGCTGATCTCGACCATGTCACCTTTCTCCTGGGCACCTACTTTAATCATGCCACCGGAAGGTGTATGCACAATCGCGTTTTCCAGCAGGTTGAGCAGTACCTGCTTGATGCGTAAAAAATCTATGTAAACCAGCGGAAGATTGTACGGCAAAGCCATAGATAATGATATTCCTTTGTCCACAGCTTTTGCCCGCACGGCCGATACTGCCTGCCGGATCAACTCAGGCATTTCTTCATCCTGGCAATACAGCTTCAATTCGCCGGACTCGGCGAGGCTAAGCTCCTGGAGATCGTCAACCAGCCTGGAAAGGAGCATGGTCTCATCATAAATAGAACCGATGGTTTTACCATCCGGTTTTGTTACACCATCCTGTATTGCCTCCAGGTAACCCCTTACGTTGGTCAGCGGGCTCCTCAGCTCATGGGCAATGTCTGCGACCATGTCCCTCCTGAGCTGTTCATCCCGCTCAAGATTGCCGGCCATCGAATTGAATGTTGACGCCAGTTCGCCTATTTCGCTTTTATCCCTCATTTGCACGCGCTGTGAGAAGTCGCCTTTTCCCAAGAGCTGAGCGGCGGCGGTC
>CAYLRS010000325.1:0-2216 GCA_964385895.1 uncultured Dehalococcoidales bacterium | reverse complement strand
AGCGCCTTCAGGACGAGGAAGCCGACGTCATTCGCCCTGCACAGGGGTAGAAGTTCACCGGCCGCGTCGCTGGTGACTAAATTAAACGGGAACATGATGGTTTCGAAGCGGTCCGAGGCCACCGCCTTCCTGGCTACATCGATCTGGTGTGAAGTGATGCCGATGTGCTTGATTTGCCCGGCCTTCTTTGCCTCATGTAATACCGCCATGGGCCCATCGGGGTCAAGCACCATATCAAGAGATTTAAAATCGCTGACACCGTGAAACTGGTACAGGTCTATGGATTCGACCCCGAGCTGCTTGAGGCTCTTCTGAAGGTGCTTCTCTATTCCCTCGCGGTTCCTGTGTAAGGACTTTGTGGCCAGGATCAGCCCTTCCCTGCGCCCCAGGATCGCCTTTCCGATGCGCTCCTCGCTGGTTGAGTAGGCATTTGCGGTATCGATGAATGTTACGCCCAGGTCAAGGCATCTTTTTACAACAGCCACAGCTTCATCCCCGGCGAGTCTCTGGATCGGGATCCCGCCGAAGCCCAGCCGTGACACCATCATATCCGTTTTGCCCAGCCTTATCTTTTCCAAGTGGTCACCTCGCCAACAAAGTGTTTAAACGTAACCATGCAGTCCGCCGAAGAAATAATTGCCGAAAAAGGTCACCAGGACTGCAATAAATCCAATAATCAATAGCCAGGCGCTCCTGGTATTGCGCCAGCGTAGCCAAACCCTCGTAAGCAGGTATCCCGCATAGATAAGCCAGGTGACCAGGCTGGCCGTCTCCTTGGGATCCCAGCTCCAGTAGCTGCCCCAGGCGATATTTGCCCAGATGGACCCCAGAATGATCACCAGCGTCATGAAGGGGAACCCGATAATTACCGCCAGGTAACCTGCCTTATCCAGGGTTTCAAGAGCTGGCAAAAAGAATGCCGCATATTTTTGCCTGATAAGATAGAGGATTGCGGCCGCGAATCCCAGGGCGAACATGCCGTAGGCGATAATGGCACAGGAAACATGCACGGGCAACAAGCCGTGCCGCAGAGCAGGAACCAACGGGGCATGCGGCGAAGGCAGGGTGAAGGCATATACAAGCAGAGCGAGGGCCATAATCGCTCCGCCTGCACCGATGACCTCAGTCCTCAAACGCCATTGAAATAACAGGCTGGCGGCTATAATACCCCAGCTAAACGATGCGGCGAACTCATACATATCGGTAAACGGCACATATCCCGTCACCATGGAGCGCGTGACAAGCGAGATTGTGAGCGCAATCCAGGCCACAATTAAAACCGGAAATGCAAAACGCGTAACGCTCTTTGAATGCGACTGCGCTGTACCGGCAACTGCCTTCTCACCCAATGCAATTGAAACGAAACCCCAGATGTAGAAAATGAGGGCAAGCTGGAGTGTGACCAGCGCGGTCACGAATGAGATGATTTCGATTTGTATCATAATATCATTTTGAAGTTGTTTCGAGTCGTTGTTTCGGTATGTTCCATCGAGCCACAAATCCAGGTAGCACCTATTATAATTCCTTTATGTGCAAAAAATGAAACGTATTTAAATGTTTACAGATTATACAAATAATGTATAATTTAACCAGTCTACGCTGATTATATAATATTTGGCTTATCCTGGAAACGGCCTGTAGTGCTATCATTTATCGGGTATAATTACGTCTGATTAACCATCGGGAGGTGCTGCCCGTGCCGGACAACGATACACCATTGATCAACGAGCTAGAAAAAGGCCCCTGGCCCAGCTACATCAAGGAGATCAAGCGCATGGCCAGGAAAAAGCCCGCCGCCAAGGACCTCCTGGGAGTCCAGGAGCTCTCCTTCAAGGATAAGGTCACACACTGGAAGCACGGCGGCATCGTGGGCGTGACGGGCTATGGCGCAGGTGTAATAGGCAGGTACTCAGACGTACCCGACAAGTTCCCTGCTGTAGAGATGTTCCACACCATGCGTGTGAACATGCCCGCCGGCTGGTTCTACACCACCGGGTCGTTAAGAAAAATATGCGATATCTGGGAGAAATACGGCAGCGGCCTGACCAACTTCCACGGCTCCACGGGCGATATAATCCTGCTGGGCACCGATACCAAGAGCCTGCAGCCCTGCTTCGATGAGCTGACGGAGTCCGGCTTCGACCTCGGTGGTTCCGGATCGGCTTTAAGGACACCCAGCTGCTGTGTCGGTCCTGCGCGCTGCGAGTACTCCTGCA
>CAYLRS010000324.1:0-2229 GCA_964385895.1 uncultured Dehalococcoidales bacterium | reverse complement strand
CCACTCCACCCAACTACATTCTTCATCAACTTCATTGCCCTTGTGTTTTATCACACCAATGAAGTTCTTACCTTGTTTGAAGTTTTTATCTCTAAGCCATTCATACATTAATTTGTCTCCTGGATTTTTTGGAAGATTATCAATTTCTTCTCATGAATGAGCCCAAAATGGAACTCCTTCATTACTTTCTTTTAATTCACCATCTTTCTCTGTTGTTTATCTTTTTACGGAGGTGTAATATTTCAATAATTATTTTCACCCCTTTAAATAAGTACAAGGAGGGCGACCTTGGCTATTGCCATACTGTACCGCGAGGAGCTCAAGGAGTACGATTTCGGACCGGGACACCCTTTCCGCGGCGATCGCTATGAATTATTCCCCAATTTTCTCAAAGGGAGGGTCCCCGAAGATGATAACTACCGCTTCGTCAAGGCATCGCCCGCCACCGATGAAGACTTGCTCCTCATTTGCAATAGAGAATATATCGACTTCACCCGCGAATATTACAAACAGGCCCATCTGGGAATTATCGACCACGTAAAATTCGGGCTTTTCCAGAGCATGGACAACATGCCCTTCGAAAAGCCCGGGAAGCTCGAGGAAGCTGCCAGGCTGATCATCGGCCAGGCCAGGCTTGGCTGCGACCTTGTCCACAAAGGAACCTATAAAAAGGCCGTCTCTATAGGAGGCGGGATGCATCATGCCAAACCGTCCTTCGGCGAGGGATTCTGTCTGTATAACGACGTTGCTTTCTCGGCCCGCTATTTAATGAATACCCATAAACTTGAGCGCGTAATGATACTGGATACGGATGCACATGCAGGCAACGGCACGTGTGAATACTTCTATGAAGACCCGCGCGTCCTGTTTATCGACCTGCACCAGGACCCGCGCACGCTTTATCCGGGCACCGGCTTTGCCAACGATATCGGCTCGGGAAAAGGCAAGGGTTTCACCGTCAACGTACCCATGCCGCCTAACGCAGGCTACGACTCCTACTACCGCATCTTCGGCGAGATCGTCGATCCACTGGCACGCGAGTTCAAACCGCAGATAATCATCCGCAACGGCGGCTCTGATCCCCACCCCGACGACGGTTTAACCGACCTTGGATTGTCCGTCAGGGGTTTCCAGATGATCGGTGAAAAAGTGCGTTGTCTCGCGGATGAAGTCTGCCACGGCAGGGAGATCGACCTGATTGCATCGGGTTACAACAAGAGGGTTCTAGCCTATGCCTGGCTGGCGCTTCTCTCCGGCCTTGCCGGCTGGAACATCGAGGTTGAAGAGCCGGAGCCGGCAACCAGGAAGTTCCACAAGGACCCGGCTTACGCCCAGACCAAGCTGGTCGAAGCGGAGATAAAGAGCAACCTCAAGCCATACTGGAAATGTTTCCAGTCCAGAACTACCATTGCATTCTAATAACTGATCCAACAAATATATCTGAGGAGGTTTGGGGCATGAATATCGGCAGTTTGGGTGTAGACAATATCACGAGGTTCGGCGAGTATGAGAGTGCCTATTTTGAGGGGAAGTGGTATACCAACGTGGAGATGGAGCAGCAAAGCAATAGACTGGGAAACGCGCTGCAATCCCTTGGTATCCAGAGAAACGACCGCGTAGCTATCCAGATGCCGAATAGTCCTGTTGTCATATGGTCTTTTCCGGCTATCTATAAAATCGGAGCCGTAGCTGTTCCGATGAACCCACTTTTAAGGCCGGATCAGGCTGCCTATATATACCGGAACTGCGGCGCGAAAGCAGTCGTCACCAGCCCGGAATATGTGCCCTGGATACAGGCAGCGCAAAAGGAAGCTCCAGAACTGAAACATGTTATTGTGACCGAAAAGGGCGATATGCCGGGGACCATCGGCTACGATAAACTCGTATCGGACAAGCCGGATACATTGAAAATCGAGGAGACCGACAACAACGATATTGCAGCGCTCATATACACGGCAGGCACAACGGGACCTAACAAAGGTGTTATGCACACGCATTTCAGCCTGTATATGACCGCCGTGGGATACGCTGATTTTGTCTCGCGTTACCTGAGCACGAGGTTGCAGGTTAAAAGCAACGTAATGGATGTCAGGACGCATAAGCTGGTTGAAGTTGAACACAACGTAACCAGTTTTGACCTGGGGCTTAGCCTGTTCATCCTGCCGCTGTCGCATTCATATGGCCTCGCGACCGGGCTTACGGGCATCCTGTTAGCCGGAAGGAGCATCA
>CAYLRS010000323.1:0-2281 GCA_964385895.1 uncultured Dehalococcoidales bacterium | reverse complement strand
CCGCCCTGGTTACCATATCCTTCTGGGTTAGCTTGATGATATGTTCCTTGTTCACGGCGTGGCAAAATGCCTGCCTTACATATTGATCATTAAAAGGCGGCTTGCTCGTATTGAAGCCTATGTAATGAAGGCTGAATTCGGGGAATATGTGCAGTTCATTATAGAATGGACCCGCTTCGTCGTTGGCACGGTCAATGTAGGCCTTTGAAATTTCCACCACATCGATCTTATTAGTCTCATAAAGCGACATGGGGATACCTGCCAGTATATGGAAGGCGATGCGCACGCTTGCTTGCTTTCCGTAATAATATTGGTTTGGCTTCAATACTATGAGTGTACCCTCATCCCACCTGGTAAGTTTATATGGACCGGTCCCGACAGGCTTTTGCCACCAGTTCCTGCCTGATTCTATGTTCTTTTTATCTACAACGAAAGCGGTGGGATATGCAAGCTTGGATAGGAAATATGTCTTTGGGTCATCAATGGTGACTTGTAAAGTGTAATCATCCGGCACCTGTATGCCGCTTATTTGCGTTGATTTACCGGCGATGACATCGGCAACGCCTGCGATATCGCTTAGATACACCGAAGCCGTTTGTGATCCGGTTGCAGGATTGCACGCCCGTTCCCACGAGTACTTGAAATCTTGCGCCGTAAGCTTTCTGCCATCGTGGAATTTGACATCCTTGCGCAGGTAAAAAGTATAGGTTTTACCGTCTTCACTGATTTCCCAGCGCTCTGCTGCGTCAGGCACAGGTTTCAACTCTGAATCAAATTTAACCAGGCCGCTGTATATCTGCATCACGTAAATATGTGACGACATCTCACTGGAGATAGCTGGATCAAGTGTTAGCGGGCCGCTATCCCACAGGTTTAGCGTATCGCCGGCCCCCGATGCAAAATCAAACGTTTCGGAAAACTGGTCTGAGGAATAGCATGATACCCCTGCGGAAATAAATAAAATGCCGATGATTAGCAGGTTAAATAAAACGAATAATCTTTTTACTGGCAATTGGTGACCTCAAATAAGATTCCTCGATTTTAAGCTTAAATGCCCGGTATCGCAGACGATAATATGATCGAGCATTGGTATACCGAGAAGTTCTCCAGCTGCTGATAGCCTTTTAGTGAGGTTGATATCTTCTGCTGACGGCTCAAGGTCACCGGAGGGGTGATTGTGAATAAAGATTACAGATGAAGCCAGCGAAGATATCGCGTCTTTGAAGACCTCTCGTGGGTGCACGATACTGCTGTCAAGGTTGCCCATAGAGATAGCGCTTTTGCTAATGACCCGGTTTCGCGTATTAAGTCAAAGGATGTAAAAATGCTCTTTCTTCTTGCCCTTTAGTTTTGTACGTACTGTCTCGACAGCTTCCTGCGGAGACTGGACTGTTACGCCCTGCTCGTAGTAGTCGGGATCATCCAGCCTTTTACCAAGCTCAAAGGACGCCTTGATCTGTGCTGCCTTGGCTGGACCAATTCCCTTCACCTCGCATAGCTCATTAATAGAAGCGGCGGCGACGTTTTTCAGGTTACCGAAGTGGTTGAGTAGCTTCTGAGAAGTGGTGATTACGTTTTCACCTCTGGTGCCGCTTCCGAAGACGAGCGCAAGCAATTCCGCTATGGAAAGCGCCTCGATACCGTGCTTCTGCAACCTTTCACGCGGCCTTTCCGATCGGGGCAGGTCGTGTATGGTATAAGATTTTTGCATCGTAATTCAACTGCTGTGGTTTGAAATGGGCGTCATTGCAGGGTTGAAAGCCAGATGGATTGTGTCATGCACCATGATCGGGATTGTTAAAGTGAATACTTCGTTATAAATTAATTTCCGGGACTCTTTAGACATCATGTATTCAATCCACGCTTCGTCCAACCCCTTGAGGTCAAAACCATAGACTTTGACCAGCGCATCATCCATGGTATAGCCGTCTCTAATTAACAGCAGAAGTTCACTGATTTTACCCTTGCCGTAATTGTTGATGAGGTATTCGACAACGCTCTGGCTTTGCGCATAAGCATAATAAGCTTCTTCCGAGTTGGCTGAAAACGGACTGGAAAGCGAACGTAACGTTGATATAGTACCGCGGTCTATTTCCTTTATCAGCGCTTCTTGATCGCTTTTACTTTGCTCGACCTCGGTGTGCATGGCCAGACCTTCGTCCAACCAGGTTGGCAGGCCTGCTCCGTATGGGCTGAAGGTTATCTGGTGGGTAACCAGGTGGCCGAGTTCATGCGCTAGGGCTTGTTTGCGCCAGTCAAGGTTGGATGGCGCTACACCGAT
>CAYLRS010000322.1:0-2303 GCA_964385895.1 uncultured Dehalococcoidales bacterium | reverse complement strand
CCAGTAAGGCAGGCACCTTCTATAAGTATCCTTAAGGCTTTCGGTGAGAGGAACCTGATTCGCCGGCAACTTTTTATACCTTGGATCGTTGCCCGGCCAGAGGTCATCCGACTTTTCCAGAGCGGGTGGAGGTATGTCGTAGCTCCTCCTCCAGATCAACACCTGGTCTTCCCCATATTTCAGGGCTGTCTCCGACTTATTCAGCCCCTGCAGGGCGCCGTAATGTTTTTCGTTCAACCGCCAGGACAGCTTCACAGGTATCCACATCAGGTCCATCTCATCCAGGACTATCCAGAGGGTGCGGATTGCCCGCTTTAAAAGCGAGGTAAAGGCGAGGTCAAATATATATCCTTCTTGTTTGAGTATCTGTCCTGCCCGCCTGGCTTCATTGACTCCCTTTTCCGAAAGGTCGATATCCGTCCAGCCGGTAAACCTGTTTTCCTTATTCCATATGCTCTCACCGTGCCGCAGCAATATAAGTTTAACCATATAAATTTCTCCGCAAAAGCATTAAAATATCGGTAACATTGATTTTGTCAATTTAACGCTTTATTATAACCAAAGCTAGTTGCAACTGCATTATCGAGGAGATAAACGGCAACATATGAGAAATAACGCTTTAAAGGTCAACCAGAAAGGCAGGGTAGCCCATGGGGAACCAACCCGTGCTGAAATAAACAGGTCGATGCCGTTCAACTGTCTTAAACAGGGGCCGACCTTCTAAGGAGGGATCCAGTGGGACGAAATATTAAGTTAAGCAGTGATCTGGGGTTTTTACGCATTGGCGCAGCAGTACCGGCGCTTCAGGTGGCGGACGTAGATTTCAATATCACAAATATTATCGAGTTAATTAAAAAAGCAGGGAAAGAAGGCGTTCAGGTACTTGCCTTTCCTGAAATGGCTGTAACGGGCTATACCATAGGCGACCTGGTACAGCACCAGGCATTGCTTTCTAAAGCAGAGGAAGGGCTCAATGCTATCCTCAAAACCAGCGCTGATCTCGAAATGGTTTTGATTGTTGGCCTGCCTCTCAGCATCGATCAGAAGGTATTCAATTGCGCTGCCGTATTAAACCACGGGCATATCCTGGGAGTTATACCCAAGACCTATGTGCCAAGCTATAAAGAGTTCTATGAGGAAAGGTGGTTCGCCTCGGGCAGGGATGCAAATTCCGATAGTGTCGAATTGGCCGGCCAGCACGTACCCTTTGGCACAGATATACTCTTCTCTATCCGCGGAATCCCTTCAGCCATCGTGGGAGTAGAAGTCTGTGAGGATATGTGGATACCTCTCTCTCCTCACGAATACCAGTCCAAAGCAGGGGCGACGATACTGGTCAATATCTCCGCCAGCAATGAGATACTGGCAAAAGCAGACTGGCGCAGGATTATGCTGACTTCCGAATCCGGCAGATGTATTGCCGCCTGCTGCTATGTTTCATCGGGCATCGGTGAATCTACTAACGATGTCGTCTTCGGTGGTCATGCCCTGATAGCTGAGAACGGGAACATCCTGCAGGAATCGCAGCGCCTCGCCTTAAGTCCTCAATTGTTAATTACAGATATCGACCTCGATCGGTTACTGAACGACCGGCGCATGATTACGAGTTTCCATGAGTCCTCCGGTCAGCATATGTCATATAGAGTAATTGAGTCGCAGGTTAATGATGTGCCTGCTGCAAGGTTGTACCGGTCAATCGACCCGCATCCGTTTGTACCCAAAGATACGACCCGGCGGGCGGAAAGATGCCATGATATTTTCGCCATGCAGGTTGCAGCTCTGGCAAAAAAATTGACCGGGGCTAAGATGGAACACCTGGTGCTGGGAGTATCGGGCGGGCTGGATTCCACCCTGGCTTTACTGGTGGCCTCCAAGACAGTAGACTTCCTCGGCCTGCCCAGGAAAAACGTTTACGCCTGCACTCTCCCGGGTTTTGGTACAACCCACAGAACGAAAGATAATGCCTTGAATCTATGCAAAGCCCTGGGTGTGAATTATAGGAAGGTAGACATTACCGGAACCTGCCGTTCCCATATGACAGACCTCGGGCATGAGGGTCAGGAAGACATAGTTTTCGAGAACATCCAGGCACGCTACCGCACGGAGTTCCTTTTCAACAAAGCCAACGAGTTGAACGGGGTTCTCCTGGGAACTGGAGATCTTACCGAGGTTGCGCTTGGCTGGTGTACATTTTCCGGTGATCACCTGTCACATTATGATGTCAACGTATCGGTGCCTAAAACATTGGTACGCTATCTCATACGCTGGGTAGCAGACGAAGAAGTTGCCGGCACTCCAGCCCA
>CAYLRS010000321.1:0-2343 GCA_964385895.1 uncultured Dehalococcoidales bacterium | reverse complement strand
AGGTGGTGCCTTTTCTGCTGATTGGATTGTTCCTGATGTTCATGCTGCGACAGGCCCAATCCGGCAATAACCAGGCCCTATCTTTCGGCAAGAGCCGGGCGCGGATGTTCACCGGTGACAGGCCGAGCAGCACCTTTGATGATGTGGCCGGGGCCGACGAAGCGAAGCAGGAACTTCAGGAAGTCGTCGAGTTCCTGAGAGATCCGGCCAAGTTCACTGCCCTGGGGGCGCACATCCCCAAAGGGGTGCTCTTGGTAGGCGCGCCAGGCACGGGGAAGACGCTCTTGGCGCGGGCTGTGGCCGGCGAGGCCGGGGTGCCCTTCTTTAGCATCAGTGGTTCCGAGTTCGTGGAGATGTTCGTGGGCGTTGGCGCCAGCCGCGTGCGTGACCTCTTCGATCAAGCCAAGCGCAACAGCCCCTGCATCGTCTTTGTGGACGAGATTGATGCCGTCGGCAGGCACCGCGGCGCTGGTCTCGGCGGCGGGCACGACGAGCGCGAACAAACGCTGAACCAGATCCTTGTAGAAATGGATGGCTTCGACAGCAATACCAACGTTATCGTTCTGGCCGCGACCAACAGGCCTGATATCCTCGATCCTGCACTACTGAGGCCGGGGCGCTTCGACCGCCATATAGTAATTGATCAGCCCGATATAAACGGCCGCACGGCAATTCTAAGCGTTCACGCCAAGGGCAAGCCACTGGCTAAAGATGCTGACCTTGGAGTTATAGCACGCCAGACGCCCGGGTTCAGCGGGGCAGATCTGGCAAACCTTATAAACGAGGCGGCCATACTTGCCGCCAGGCGCAACCGCAAGGACGTAGGCCAAAAGGAACTGGAGGACTCAATCGAAAGAGTCATTGCAGGCCCAGAGAAAAAAGGGAGAGTCATCACCAAGAAGGAGAAAGAACTCATTGCTTATCACGAGACCGGTCATGCGCTGGCAGCTAAGATGCTCCCCAATGCTGACCCGGTGCACAAGATATCGATTGTAGCCAGGGGCATGATGGGCGGTTGGACCATGTTATTACCCACTGAGGAGCGCTATCTTAAAACATATGAATGGTTCAAGGACAGGATGGTCATTTTCCTTGCCGGCAGGGCTGCAGAACAGATCATCTTCGGAGAAGTTACTACTGGCGCACAAAACGATCTCGAATCAGTGACGCAAATGGCGCGCAAAATGGTCACTGAGCTGGGCATGAGCGAGAAGCTGGGACCTCGCACTTTTGGTAAAAAAGAGGAACTCATTTTCCTGGGCAAGGAAATCCATGAGCAGCGCAATTACAGCGAGAAGGTGGCGGAGGAGATAGACGAGGAAGTTGAACACCTGGTCAAGAGCGCTTACGCCAAGGCTGTAGAGATCATATCTGCTAATAAGGAAAGGATCACGTATATTGCAGAGCAGTTAATTGAAAAAGAGACTCTTGACGAAGCTACCTTTGAAGCCCTACTCAAAGAGCCCTTGCCAGTGAAAAACCTGGAGACAGCCCCCACTTCCTGAATAATTTTAAAAAGGCTAATTTACCTGTTCCTTTCAATAACAAACGTTATGAGCGCGTGCAGTGACCCGCGCGCCTCACAATCGGGCAATTTTTCAAGCGCTTCATATGCCTTAGAATAAAAATCTCTGGCAATTGACCTGCAATCATCAATAACACCGGATTCCCGTATCCTTTTCACGGCCTCGGAGACAAGGTTCCTATCCTTTTCGATAAGGATCTTATAAATAATCCCATCGCCCGGGTTTTTTTCAGCGTAAATTATCGACGGCAGTGTAATGGCCCCTTCGCCCAAATCCGAACCTACCGGTTTGCCCATTGCCGACTGGTCACCCACGAAATCAAGTATATCGTCGATCACCTGGAAAGCCAGCCCGAAATTCAGCGCATAATCCTTCATTGCCGTTATCTGTTCCTCATTGCACCCGCTGAGTACCGAGCCGCACTCAGCCGCCATAACGAAGAGGCATGCTGTTTTGTCGCTTATCCACTTGTAGTAATTGTACCTGGCGCTCGGCAGCTCGAAACTGACGCCAGCCTCGCGCAATTCGCCTCCGGAAATAGTCATTAGAGTTTCGGAAAAGCGCCTTATCACCCTCATATTTTCTGTCGTCGCCGCCAGGCTGCCCGCTCTCGCAAACAGGTAATCGCCCAAAAGCAGCGCGCTGTTGGAACCCCAGGTTTTACAGACTGTCTGCTTGCCGTGCCGCAGTGGGGAATTATCAACGATATCGTCATGTACCAGTGTCCCAACATGCAGTAGCTCCACAGCTGTAGCCATGGGAATGAGTACATCGAGGTCGTATTTATTGAACTTGCCGCTTAATAGCGTCAGGGCTG
>CAYLRS010000320.1:0-2344 GCA_964385895.1 uncultured Dehalococcoidales bacterium | reverse complement strand
GAATTAGATCATCTATTGAATCTCCGGGCTGGGTATAGGTAATAAAGCCGGCATTCTCCGTCTGTCCGTACCCGGTCATAAGCGTCGCTCCGGTTTTAGCCAGCTTTCTTACCATTCCTTCGGGGGCAGCGGAACCCGCCCAAATAAACGTCTTGATACTGGATAAGTCGTAATTATCAAAATCGGGAAGGAGGAATTCGAGCATGAACATGGCGGGCACCTGCCCGAAGAAAGTGATCTTCTCCTGCTGTATCATTTTAAGTGTCCCCGCGGGATCGAAGCGGTCCATTAGCACTATCGATGACCCCCAGTGTAGACCACCCATGACCAGCTCTACGGCACAGGCCACGTGGTTGATGGGGAAATGAATCAATAATTTCCCCTCGCCCCTTTTATTGCTATGCGCTATGAAGTGGTTATTCTGGGCTGCTGCGCTGGCAATTATATTCCTGTGTGTTAGAAGCGCGCCCTTGGGCTTTCCGGTGGTACCCGAGGTATAGATAATCAGGGCAGGATCGTATTCGCTCACCTCTTTGATCCTTTTCTTCAAAGCCGCATCCAGGTGTTTGCGGTCCTTATCAAGCTCCTGGGACCAGTTCAGCGTGCCTTCCCACGGGTTGTCAATAATCACAAGATGCTCAAGCTCTGGATTCGCAGCCTTCACCGCCAGCATGTCATCCTTATAGTCGCGCATCAGTGCGTCGTAGTTCCTGACTACGAACCCCACTTTTGGCTTGGCATCGCCTGCAAGGTAAAGAAACTCGTCCCGTGTATAGCGCGGGTTCAGCCCGTACCAGATGGCTCCCACCATAGCCGAAGCCATGTAAATGTATAAGAATTCGTCGCGGGCGGCTGACAGGGTAACTACCCTGTCGCCTTTCTTGACACCCAGTTCAAGAAGCAGTTTTGCTACGGCAAGTGTTTTATTGTAGAACTCTTTGTAAGTGATTCGCCGATCCCCGAAGATCAGGGCCTCCTTGTCGGGGAACTTATCAGCCCACTTACTCACAAAATGCCAGATTAGTTTTTCTTCAGCCACCGTTTGTACCTCCTCGACTAATATTTTTCTGACTATTTATAAAATGCTTAATAGAGAATTTGTAATTTGTAGCCTGTTTACCTTATCTGCCGGATACATAATCGGCACACCAAGTAGTCTATTCAATATAACAGATATCGGGCAGGTAGCGGTATTTCTCATTCCAATCGATGCCGTAGCCTACGACGAACTTATCCGGCACGGTGAAACCTAAATAATCTATGTGGACAGGTATTTTACGCCTGGCGGGTTTCTCAGTAAGCGCGCATAACTTGAGCGAAGCTGGTTTTTTCTTGCGGAGGTAATCCATGAAAAATGCAACGGTGAGGCCGCTATCAATGATGTCCTCGACCACTATAACATGCCGCCCTCTTATCTTCGAATTAAGCCTGGTTAACACCTTGATTTTGCCGCAAGACTCGGTACCGCTGCCGTAGCTTGAGAGCTTTACGAAATCGACTTCGAGCGGAGTATCTATCTTGCGGATGAGATCGGCCATAAAGACAAATGAACCTTTGAGAATGCCTATCAATAATGGCCGTTTGCCTTTATAATCCCGCGTGATCTCGGCGGCTAGTTCGTTTACAGCCTTTTCTATATCCTCGTGGCTGACAAGGATTTTCGGCCTGGATGGCATGAAACGATTATAGCTGCCATTGGGGATGTTGTCTATTATAAACATTATGGCATACAATAGAAATGGTTATGTTGGTAAAAATGCAGTGAAACAATAGCGGTAAGTGCAGAAACATTAAGTATATGGATAACAGCTATAAGTGAGTTCATAGCCAGAATAGAGAACAGGTATGGCGAAGACGAAATAGAAGGAGGGCAAAGCCAATGTTCAGACTATCACGTATTATTTCAGTTTCAATTATTTCTGTGATCATCATATCTGTGATGATATCCTGTGCTCCCGCAGCAAATACTCCCAGAGTGTCAGGTGGTGATATCGACGCCTTTTATTCTACATTGGGGAAGAGCGATTTTGCTTTGAAGCCGGCGCCGTTCATCCATGTGGATCTGATTAAATTATATGAAGCCGGAAAATTGGCTAATGCCGCCGGCAACAATGCAGGTGCACCGTATAAAGGATTGTTTGGCGCCGCCCCGGCGAATTTGGAAATGAAGGATATTAAGCAATTGTCTGGCGCTCAAGATAAAATAGATAACCTGCTTTATAGTATTCCGGGGCTCATGCAGGGATGGCAGTTAAATCCCGATGAGGCAGTTGTTCTCGTAACTAAAACCCCTCCGGAGTGCACCTATTTTAGCTATGTTGGCTTCATCTTCAATAAGTACTAT
>CAYLRS010000319.1:0-2348 GCA_964385895.1 uncultured Dehalococcoidales bacterium | reverse complement strand
CGTACTTAACTGATCCTTCACACTCGTACCCCAGGCAAATCCCACCGACGAAGGACGAGCTTGTACTGGCCCAGAAAACGCTGAAGATGAATTGGGAATACACTCTTAATTATCTGCGCAGGCAGGGCAATTCAGATATAGGTAATAATTTAAGGCGGCTGATGTACAGGCTTATCGGTATCTATCACGGCTCGGTCAAGGACAAACCCGAATCAATACCATTTGACGATAGCTGGTATCCCGTATTTTCGGATGCTGAGATGGCGGTTGGTTACGAGACAAAATCGATAACTTTTATGGATGTTTACTTCATAAACGCCTTCAATGATTTATTTTATGTCCTACCCAACTACGCGCCCAGAGAGATAGTGAAAAGGCCAAGCAAATGCTCCGCGTTTGTAAAAAGGACAACAGACGACATTTTTTTAACGCATAACTCGTGGCAGAGCTTTTTAGATCAGAGCCAGGCTCTTACACTCTGGATCAATGGTGATTTTATAACTGTTAACATTGGTTCACCCGGCTTTCTTAGCTCCGGTGTCGATTTCGGTTATACCAATCACGGTATAATCTTTAACGAGACAACTCATAAAGCTACATATAATGAACCGAAAGTCGATGCGCTCTGGATGTTCTGGCGCGCGGCGCTGGCGCAGCAGTTTGCCACGTCGATCGACGAGTATTTCAAATACGTCTCACTGGAACCATCCGGGACATATATGAATGGCTATATGCTCATAGATGCCAAGACGAAAGAAATAGGTTTGGTGGAAATGTCCTACAAGAGTTTTATCCTCTTCAAGCCTGATGGTAAAGGTGGAATCGCAGTGGTAACCAAGCCCGATGGATTGAATAAGGCTTATGACCAGGAAATGGTCCAACCTGACTATCTGCTGGGCATCAATTACCCGGCATCGGAACAGATCCGTGATGATCTCAAAGCGATTGATACTCGTCCCGCGCGGAAGCGCCAATTACTGGCACAGATCGGCTCGGTTAAGGATATTGAATCCGCCAAGGCGCTCATCACGTACACAGACCCTGAGAATCCGCTCTCGATCTTTGGACGGTGGGACCTCGGCTATGGTGAAACGCCTGCGCCTAAGACCATCCCGGATGGCTCAATCGATGCCAAAGCCATTTCCGTTTCGATGATTAAGGACGTATTCAATCTTAAAGGAGTGCTGGACACAAAGTCGCCGGTGAAGACGTTCTGGATGAAATTCGGCACAGCGTATATCAACGGCAAGCCGTTCATCTGGAGCGAGTCGCAGTGGAAAGGAAGTAAGTTGCGCCTTGTACCTGACCGACTTGATGGGGACTTCACGCTATTGAATGCATACATCAAGTAAACCATGTGGCTTTTTCACTGATCAACTGCAAAACCTGGCGGAAAAACACTCGCCTTCAACCTTACATGACAATAGGAAGCCTTCAATAGCCTTAGAAATAGAAGTCCCTTGTTCTGAAGTGGTAATTAAATAGACTTGTTGATTTTGACGAGTCCCTTGTTCTTTGGATGGCCCCTTCGATTCAAGAGATTGCCACGGCACAGCGTTACTAACATTATTACTTTTAAGGTCATCAATAATAACCCTGCCTTTTGACCATCGTGGATAAACACCCTTGTTTTCTTTTGCAATGTCAAACTTACCTCTAATTTCAATATTGCCCCATGGGTCTACGCTTATTTCATTAATATACTTATGGATAAAGGCCAGTTTGGCTTCTGGGCTGCCATTTACACGCAGATTATGTATAACCTTGAAGGTTTCGAGCAGTTCTTCAGCATCGTCCAGCGTTAAATGAATGGTTTGCCGCTTATTTTGCATTGCAGTAAGGTCTTTCTCAGCCTGATTTAATTGCTGCTTAGTGGCCTGGATTTTATTCAAGTCCCTATCATCCCCTGATTGCCCAAACATATCGTAAAACCTATTTAATGCAGCTTCCAGCGTCTTTATTTGCTTCTCTTTATTTTTTATGAAGCCGTCCAGCATTTCCCTATCTGCCTGCATAACTGCTGCCTGGCTATTTACGCTCTTCACCAGGTTCTCTGGTTTTTCAGCCATTTTTTCTAATGCATTCCAAACTTTATCCTCCAGTACATCCCTAGTGATAAAGGAATATTGTTTTTTCTGCCTTTTACCGTGCCCTTTAGTGTATACGCCTTCCTTACGTCTTTCCTTACCCCACTGGCTACAATAATAACAGGGGATGCCATTTTTTATCTGGGAGCTAAATCTGATTCTGCGATCCACCGCCCATTCTTCGCCATCACAAATATTTTCTCCTGTATATTCATTTGTTGTGTATGTTAATCCAATGGACAATTCAGGATATACCAGACC
>CAYLRS010000318.1:0-2368 GCA_964385895.1 uncultured Dehalococcoidales bacterium | reverse complement strand
GGTTGTTACTGGCGGTGGCCGGGGTATCGGCAAGGCTATCTGCCTTGCCTTTGCCGGGGAGGGTGCCGATGTGGTGGTGGCGGCGGATGTGAAATCCGAGGTCGTACAAGTGGCGGGCCAGATTGAAAAGCTGGGCAGGAAAGCCCTGCCCTATAGCCTTGATATCACCAGGCCCGAGGAAGTTAAAGCGATGGCAGATGCGGCGGGCAATACCTTTGGCAAAATCGATATACTGGTAAACAATGCCGGTGTGGTTGGCAAGCGCTTCTTCCTGTTTGAATCGGATGACGATATCTGGCGCCGCACGATCGAGGTGAACCTGTTCGGCACCTACTATGTCACCAAGGCCATCCTGCCCAGAATCATGGAGCAGAAAAAGGGCAGGGTTATTAATATTGCCTCCATCTCCGGCAAGCAGGGCAGCCCGACTAACTCGGCCTATTCCGCGTCGAAACATGCTGTAATAGGCCTTACCAGGACAGTTGCCGTGGAACTGGGGCTACTGGGGTTTACCGAGATAACTGCCAATGCCATCTGCCCCGGAGTGGCCAACACAGACATGCTTTTTGGCGATGGCATGATACTGGATGAATTGACACGGCTGCTGGGAACGACGCGCGAAAAGGCGCTGGAAGAGAGGGTGCTTCCCATGTCGCTTCAACGACGGCTTATCGAACCGGAGGAGATCGCCACTATGGCGGTTTACCTGGCTTCGGATGCGGGCAGGGGAATAACAGGCCAGGCTATTAACGTCTGTGCAGGATCGGTGTTTTACTGATTGGGCTGCACCCTGTGACTGGATGTAACAGGGGGCAAGGTCAACCCCGCCAACCTTCCTGACCCTAATTGTCCGGCTTCAGGGGTTCACTGCATTTTGTGTGGGGGATGAGTACCCGGTTTTTCATCAAATCCGCAGGGATTCTATCCTTGACCTGATAGCTCTCAGGTGTGGTATATAGACCCCGAGTTGCTCGCCAGACTTTAGCACATCGAGGTAGAACTGCCTCATTTCATCAGGGTTGCTGTTAAAATGACCGGACTTTATCACACGCTGGCCGTAATTGGTATTGGCAATGCTGTCAGCGTAATTCCCGGTAAACTCGTCGATCCGCTCCTGAAGGTACGGCTTCGTATCCTCGTATGCGTTGACGTCCACACCGCGTTTCTCAAGAACCTTTAAGGCATCCCGTACAGCGTATACCATGAATATCATGAGGGCCGGGTCACTTACGAGTTCTTTGATACCGCCCGCATAAAGAGCTGTTCCCACCAGGCCACCATTGATAGCGTAATGAACCCAGAGCCATTCAATGATATTCTCCTTAAAATCAGCTTTAAGTCCGGCTTTTCCGAATAACTCTATTACTTCCTGCAGCTTTTCCCGGGAGATGCCCTCAAACTTGCCGATCCGGTAGTCATCCCTCATGTTAACGAATAGAACATCGCCAACCCTGCTACCGTTCGCGGCTGCCAAACCCCAGAGATAGCGTGAGCGGGGCAGCAGCGCATCGATTTCTCCGGGTCCTTCCCAGTTAGCGCCAAAAAGGAGAAAAGTTGCCCGTGGGGCCAGGTCCCTGTATTGCCGGACTGCATCAGCCAGTTGATTACCCTTTGTGGGTAAAATTACGAGCTCATAACCGTCCGCGGGTGATACCTCTTCCATCACTGTGGGATGGTAGACTGTTTGCTGAGTTTCAGGATAGCCTTTGCGGAGGTCCAATACATCCAGTTCTATACCACCCTCAAACGTTTTCCCCTGTCCCCGGCGAACAACGTGGGTCACATCAATACCGGCACAACAAAGAGCCCAACCGTATATTGTCCCGATATTACCAAGTCCAATTACCAGTGTCTTCATGATTTCCGCCTCCCATTCATTGACTCAGTTTTTCTTCTTTTATAAATAATTGTAGCCAATTTGCTTAATGTGTTACATTCAGGCATTATGCGAGTTTGGTGGTTTAGTGAGGTGATCTGGCCCGACCCCACAAAACTCGCATCCCATCTGGCCCAGTTTTTGGGGGAGAGTGTCAGGGTAGGACATATGCATAATTGACATTATGGTAGCATATATGCTACCATAATTGAAAAATAGGGAGGGCAAATATATGTGGAGGTCCATTACATTTGAGTACAAAAGAGAAGCTCCTTGCAAGAGTACGTAAGAACTCACGGAATGTATCGGAGGAAGACTTCGAATCCTTAATACGGTTATTTGGACATATTGAAGAAGGTGGCGGTCATCCAAAAGCAATAATTGGTATGTATACATTACCATATAAAAGGGAAAATCCTATTAAATCATGCTATGTAAAAGAGTTAATTGAAATTATTGACAGTATAAGTAAACCAAGAAAAAAGAAAGAAT
>CAYLRS010000317.1:0-2394 GCA_964385895.1 uncultured Dehalococcoidales bacterium | reverse complement strand
CGGTGCCTGCCGACTGCATCAATCTCGTCCACAAAGACTATGCAGGGACCATTGTGTTTTGCCTGGTCGAAGAGATCGCGTACCCGCGAAGCTCCGACACCCACGAACATCTCGACGAACTCGCTGCCGCTAATGGAGAAGAAGGGAACTCCAGCCTCTCCGGCGGTGGCCTTGGCGATCAAAGTCTTGCCGCAGCCCGGTGGCCCAACAAGCAGCAAGCCGCGGGGTATCCTGGCACCAAGCGCCAGGAATTTCTGCGGTAATTTAAGAAATTCTACGATTTCCTGCAACTCGCCCTTGGATTCATCCACGCCTGCCACATCGGCAAATGTGACAGTAGGCTTATCTCCTGAGGCAAGCCTGGCGCGGCTCTTTCCGAAGTTGAATGCCTGGGTATTGGCTCCACGTGCGGAACGGAAAAGGAAGAACAAA
Source organism: uncultured Dehalococcoidales bacterium (assembly GCA_964385895.1). Taxonomy (GTDB): domain Bacteria; phylum Chloroflexota; class Dehalococcoidia; order GIF9; family UBA5629; genus CAYLRS01. The sequence continues at coordinate 1,962 of CAYLRS010000317.1, read as the reverse complement.
AGGGCGCCGAAGAGGAGAAGAGGTAGAAAGCTGAGTGCAAGACTGCCCCAGTCTAAGCCGCCGGTTTTAACATCGAACTTTATGCCATCCCCGCTGAGGTTGACTCCGCCTTCTTTGAGACTGTCCATAAGTTCCTTGGTGCTGCCAATGAAGGACGCTTTGACTGTTGCCTTATCGCTTTTGAGACCGATAATAGCATTGCCTTCTTGCTGTATGGTATCTATCTGACCTGACTTGGCGTTATCGATAAAAGTATAGAAGTCGACTTCCCTGGGCCCCTTATTCATGGGAAAGAAACTGAAGGCCAGTGCCAGGAGGGCCACAAGTATTAAAAGATAAAGCAAGCTGCCTTGCCACCATTTAGCTTTCATATTTTACCTTTGCAAAAACACTGATTTAATTATAGCAGATGAGGATATGGCGAGAAAGAAAAATGCGCACTAAGAAATATATTTTATGCCGGGATAATAAAAGGGCGCCCTTGAGCTTTCAGCAGTTTTGAATATGCAGCGGGCGCCCCAATAGTTAGAACAGTGTGATTACGGCCAGAGAAGAGCCTTGGGACTGAGATTAAGCTCCTTCACGCCGGCTTCCTTGAGCAAAGCAAATATGGTCTTTAACTGCCTGCGCTGCTCCTCGGTGAGCCTGGATAAAACGTGCTTAACGCCCTCTTTCTTCATGGCCTGTTTTAGTACCGTTTCGCCCTTGGCAGTGAGGGTTACTCTTATAAGGTTCTTCCGCTCCATGTTCTTGGTCCTTTTGAGAAGCCCTCCCTTTTCCATTCTCATGAGTATGCCGGAAATGGAATGGGGTTCACGCAATAACATCCTGGAAATCTTGGCAGGAGTGACATCTTTGCCCATGGCATCTATGAGGAAGAGGATGGCTGCCGAGGTTGCCGACAGGTTTTGTGGCAGGAGTTCCCGTTCCCTGACTTTTACAAATATATCGGCGACCTGGAGCAAGGAGTTCAATAGTGTGTAATCTTTGTCTGCTTTAATTTGCTGAGCCATTTTTAAATACCTCCGTGGTAATTTTTTTCATTATGTTTACGATTATCCAAAGTCAATATTACCTGCGCATGCTCTCATATTGACGTTGCCTCTGGTTGTTCACTTATTCCCCGGTAGTAATTATGAAAAAAAAATATACAAATGTCAAACTGGAATATCGGTACGGCACAAGCGCATATGTTTTAAGCATCTTACATGCACATAATCCCGATCACGGATTACAGTGGCCTTTTACCATATGCCACTCCAATGTTCACCAAATATCAATATTTTGTGGTTCAACGATATGTTATAATTAGGATGAAAGTATTGTTAGAAGGATAAGGAGAGACACCTGGAACCCATCGAGATAGCCCGCCGGGCAGTAGAATTGGCCTCGGATAAGCAGGCAGAAGAGGTGGTTTTACTGGACACCCGGCAGGCCTGTTCTTTCACTGATTACATGGTAATCTGCAGTGGCGAAACGGACCGTCAGATTGATGCCATCCAGAACGAAATCGCGGACACATTAAAAAAAGATGCCGTAACCCCCTACCACAGTGAAGGTGATGCCAGTTCCGGCTGGATTTTACTGGATTACCTCAGTGTGGTGATCCACATTTTTTCCAGGGAGTTGAGAGACTACTACAACCTGGATAGCGTTTACGAGAAAGCGCACCAGATACTCAGGATCCAGTAACCCACTTATCTGCGTCTCTTGTATAGTTAAATACCTCATCCGGCTTGAAGAAAATGCTGATTTCCTTTTCAGCGTTATCCGCAGAATCGGAGCCGTGGATCATGTTGTGCTCCATGTTGAGTCCCAGGTCAGCCCTGATGGTGCCCGGTGCGGCTTTCTTAGGATCAGTGGCCCCCATGCTTTGCCGGATGGAATCAACCGCTTTTTCCCCTTCGAAAACCGCTGCAATTATGGGCCCCGAGGTAATAAATTTAATCAGATCGTTGAAAA
>CAYLRS010000316.1:0-2430 GCA_964385895.1 uncultured Dehalococcoidales bacterium | reverse complement strand
GATATCGTGGCCCGCTTCGATAAAGCGATACGCCCCCTGCTATTCCCCACCGAGCCGCTTTACTACCGGGACGGCTTAATCTTCGCCCTCATTTTTATCGGAATAATTTGTTTAAACCTGATAACCGAGCGTTTCTGGTGCCGTTATATCTGCCCGCTGGGCGCCTTGTACGGCCTCACAAGCAAGATCAGCCTCATCAGGCGCAGGGTGAACAACAACTGCACCAGGTGCAAGCTGTGCCAGGATTCATGCCCGACCGGCACCATCAACAGGAAAAAGGACTGCCGGAGCGACCCGGGCGAATGCATCATGTGCCTCAAGTGCATGGACTCCTGCCCCTGCGCTACCAGCGACTTCGGCACGGCTTCGTCGCCGGCGAAATGGAACAGCTACGATCCCGGACTGCGGCAGGCTCTTCTGGGGATAGGAGCAGCAGCCATCCTGGCCGTTCTCTTCCGCATCACGCCGCTGGCAAGGCGCGATAATCCCCGTCTTATCAGGCCCCCGGGTTCCACCGAGCGCGATATGGCCTCAAGATGCATACGCTGCGGCGAGTGCATCAAGTCGTGTCCCACGGCTGCCATCCAGCCATCGCAGGCCGAGGCCGGCGCTGAGGGATTCTGGACTCCGGTGATAGTTCCCAGGATAGGCTTCTGCCAGTACTCCTGCAACGCATGCGGGCAGGCCTGCCCGGTGCAGGCTATCCCGCCGCTGCCGCTGGAAGAGAAACGGACCACCTCTATTGGTTGGGCTTACATCGACCGCAACCGCTGCCTGCCCTGGGCCGATAACCAGCCCTGCATTGTATGCGAGGAGATGTGCCCGGTGCCCCATAAGGCTATCATACTAAGTACAGTTGAGGTAGAAAACGGTGATGGCAGCAGGGTGAAGCTGCAACGCCCGACGGTAGTTAAAGCCCGCTGCATCGGCTGCGGCCTGTGCGAATATAAATGCCCGGTGAGCGGCGAGGCAGCCATACGTGTGCAGACCTACGGATATGATTGATTTTTTGACTAACAATAGTATTTATGTTAGAAATAACACAGGTTCGGCAAACCGGCACAAATAAATTTATATCGAGGAAATAACAAATGTTCCGCAATTTCGGTATATGGGAACTCCTGCTTGTACTGCTGATCGTCCTGCTTGTTTTCGGCGCCACGCGCCTTCCACAGATCGGTGAGGCTATCGGCAAGGCTATTCGAAGTTTCCGCAAGGGCGTATCGGGTGAGGAAGATAAGAAAAAGGAGCATATAAGCGCCAGTACAACGGAACCGGCAGACGCGACAAAAGAAAAGGATAACCCCGCAGGCCCGGGTTCTTCGCAAAATTAATTGTTAACTCTTAATTATATTTATCACAGTGGACTTTTTCGGTATCGGCCCGCCTGAAATCCTGCTAGTTTTGCTGCTGGTCTTCGTCATCTTCGGCCCCAAAAAGCTTGTCGAGATGAGCCGCAACGCCGGCAAAGCCATGCGCAACCTGAACAGGAGTGCAGCGGACATCACCCGTAAGCTGGAAGATGAACTGACCGCGGATAATAAGCCCGGTCCACCCGTGGAAAAGCGCGGGGTAAACCCTCAATAACCTCGAATTGCATCACATGACTGCAACTGAAGCTAAAAGCATTTCGGCACACCTGAACGAACTGCGGCGCAGGCTGATCATCTGCCTGATCGCTATTGCCGCGGGAATTATTATTTCATTTGCCTTCGCCGAGCAGATATTCCGCATCCTCATCCTGCCCGCCAAAGGCATTAACCTTATCTTCGTGGAGATGACCGAGATGCTGGGGACTTACATGCAGGTCTGCATGGTCAGCGGCATCATACTTGCCATGCCGGTTCTGGTTTACCAGCTTATCATGTTCGTGGCGCCGGCGCTGACCGCCAGGGAAAAAAGATATGTGTGGATCGTGCTGCCGTTGGTATTGCTTATGTTCATCGGCGGCGTGGTTTTCGGCTACTTTATCCTCATACCGCCAGCCATGCAATTCCTCCTCAGCTTCGGAACCGACCTGGCCACGCCTCAAATCAGGATAGGCAATTACATCTCGCTGGTGGCGAGGCTGCTGCTGGCAATCGGGCTGGTTTTTGAAACACCGGTAATTACCACCTTCCTGGCGCGGCTGGGTATAGTTACATCGAAGTTGCTGGCGGCATGGTGGAAATGGGCAATCATCCTAGCTTTCGTGCTGGGCGCCGTGATTACCCCAACCTTCGACCCCATCAACCAGTCGCTTGTCGCCCTCCCGCTTATAGTCCTGTATGCGCTTAGCATACTGCTGGCAAAGCTGGTGGAGCCGCGGCGGGCAAAAAATACGTCAAAAGAGGTATCAACATAATGCCCCTATCTCTTGAATGGTATCCCGCAATGAATGTGCGCAGGTCGCGCAGGCGCTACGATAAATCCAGACCGATCGAACCCGGC
>CAYLRS010000315.1:0-2434 GCA_964385895.1 uncultured Dehalococcoidales bacterium | reverse complement strand
TACTGTTTTTCGTGCCTCTCAACCAATATTTTAGCTATTTCCAGGAAACGGGGCGCCACCTTTGTCTTTTTCAGTTCCCAGGGAACCGGACGGTCACTGATGACACCCTGGCCAGCTTCTTTGCCGCATAACCTGAGGAACATGGGGGGATCCATCTGGGCAGCGGTTTCTGCCAGCGGCCACTTGAGGCCCATCTCCCACCTCTGCTTGGCCATCAGGGCTATCTCCAGCGGTGTCCCTGATGAAAAAATAACCTCGGTTCCCAATTCGGCCATCTTACTCAGGTAAGGAGTGAAGTTGGTAGTGGCTTCGGGGTAATATACCCGCACACTTTTTATGCCATATTCTCTTTCCAGCATTTTGTCGGTATCCTCAATGGCAAGCTCGCCTTCTCTCCTGTCCCCTTCGGTACCGGTCCAGCATAACGTTTTATACTGGGGATAGGCCTGCATAACGGTGATCGCCTGGTTGAGGATGTTTTCCATGGAAGGAAAACCAAATACTACATAGGGGTGCGTTTTCGGGTTATAAATGACTCCGCCCCCCGAGCGGCAGATAAAGATTACCTTCTCGGCATTGGTAATGGGCGACAGCGCGTTGAAACCGGGGCTTACGTAGCCTACTATAGCTGATACCCTGTCCTGGTAGATCAGCTTTCGGGCCGCCGCCGCACCCATAGAGGGTAAGAATGAATCATCGCCCGGGTAAAGCTCGATTCTGTAAATAGTATCCCCTACTTTTACTCCGCCGCGCTCATTGATCAGGTCGAAGTAAATCTTATCCACCTTGGCGGCGGCCTGCCCCCACATTGAAGCCGGTCCGCTTAACGGGCCGATGATGCCTATCTTCAGTACCTTTATTTCAGGTGGAGGCTCCGGCCGGGCTGCACACGCCCATACGAAAGCCAGGGAAAATATACTAAGTATTAAGCCCAAAGACACCCAATTGATTTTTCTGACAGCCATATCCTGCCTCCCGTAAGCATGGTTAAACCATTAACGCCACTAGGATCGGTAAAGGATTTCCACGAGTTAGGTTTTTAATAATAGCACATAACATATCGGTAAGATATAGCAGTTTTGACAAGCCGCGACCCATAGTGTAATCTCTTACGTCGTTTTAACATCTTTTGGCAAACCGATGTATTATTTAAATAAATTTTTGGGGGGTATATAACATGGCAGAGGCAACGGCAGATCCGGTTCAGTATATCGACAAGGACGACGCGGTCCATCCAATGGACACAGACGAATATTATGAGTGGTGGTATTTTGACGGCGTATTCGACAACGGTTATACCTGCGCGCTCAGTTATTTCTGGAGGAACTACTTCACCAAACCTCCCATACCGGGTGTTCTATTGCACATCTACACTCCTGAGGGTAAAAGATTACGAGGATATGCCGGATATGACCCTAAAGATTGCACCGCAAGTTTGGAACGCTGTGACGTGAAGTTAGGCGATAATTTTACCCGGCAGGAAGGCGATCAATACAAGGTCCGCCTGCATGCTCACAAAATCGGGGCCGAACTGACTTTCAAGGCCATTGTGCCCGGATGGAAAGGCGTTGACGGCTGCTGGATAGTATACGACGATACCGGCAAGCAAGCCTGGGTCAATGCTATCCCACGGGGCAGCGTTACAGGTACGCTTTATATTGATGGTAAACCTGTTTCCGTCAAGGGTCAGGGCTATCACGACCATAATTGGGGGGATAGAAATATGCACGACAGCATGGCCGGTTGGTGCTGGGGCCGGATGTATGATGATATCTATACCTTCCAGTACGGCTGGCTGCTCCCGGTTAACGAAACGCAGAAAATAATGCCGCTGCTGTTCGTGGCCAAAGGTAGCCAGGGCATAGTGAACTCAATCGAAACGGAATATATCGAAGAGAAAAAGGAACTCCACGAGGAATCTGGAAACATAGTCCCGACAGACCTCACACTCAAGTGTAAGACTGCTGATGCAGACATCAGCGTACATATCAAAGTAATTAAAACCCTCGACTGCTCCAAAACGGTTGGGGTGGCAAAATTCCCGCTTTACTACTACAGGCGTTTGGCCAGTTATGACGCCGTGGTGACATATAAAGGAAAGACAGACAGGGTTTCCGGTGAAGCTATAAACGAGTATACCTATTTGAGCCCGGTGGTGTAAATAAAAGTATATTCAGAACTCACAGGGGTGAGATCAGTCTAAGTAATTGCACCAGGTTTTGGGTAAACAATAAACAGGTTATCAGGAAGCCGCCGGGTACATTCACCCGGCGGCATTTTTTAGAGATTTGAAAGATATTCAGACTTTTTCCTCTTTGGAGGAGCCGGGGTTCCGCCTGTACTGGATCAGCACGCTGGCCACATATGCAGCCTCCCAGATGGACATGATGATCAAGGGCTGGCTGATTTTCAAGATGACGGGATCAGCAGCCGA
>CAYLRS010000314.1:0-2451 GCA_964385895.1 uncultured Dehalococcoidales bacterium | reverse complement strand
CATCAAGCGGCTGGGCAAGGTCATCATGGGCACAGTATCCGGTGATATACATGATATCGGCAAGAACATCGTCTCCTTCATGCTCGACGTCACTGGTTTTGAAGTTTACGATATCGGTATCGACCAGGCGCCTCAGAGCTTCATCGACAAAATAAAGCAGACCGGCGCCGGCATCGTGGGATTAAGCGGCTTCCTGACGCTAGCCTTCGATTCTATGAAAGAGACTGTGGGGGCTATCAAAAATGCCGGGCTACGTGATAAGGTGAAGATCATGATCGGCGGCGGCCAGATGAACGACGACATCAGGAAGTATACCGGCGCCGATGCATACGGGGCGGATGCCATGGCAGGGGTAGCCCTGGCTAAAAAGTGGACGGGGACTAAATGAAAGCGCAATATCAGGTGAGGTGGTAATGATGGAAACCAGTGTTGATAAGACAAAAGAAAAACTGGACATGTGGTGCTCGGCGTCGGGTATAACGTTCGCCAGCCCGCAGGCAGAGCAAGATTATAGGAAAAGATCTCGCAGAATCTCAGATTCTATTCAGCTTAAAGTACCGGACCGGGTGCCGATCGCGCCCCTGGTGACATTCTTTCCTGCCCACTACGCAGGCATGACGGCGCAAGATGTAATGTATGACCCCGATAAAGCCTACGCAGCCTTCAAGAAAGTGGCACTGGACTTTCAATGGGACACAGCTATGAACCACATAAACACCCTGTCCGGGCCTATGTTAGAGGCGCTGGACTATAAACAGCTTAAATGGCCCGGGCACGGCGTAGCCGCCAACCGCACCTACCAGTTTGTGGAAGGGGAATACATGAAGGCCAATGAATATGACGCCTTCCTTGACGACCCCTCCGATTTCATGGTCAGGACCTATCTTCCCCGTATTTGCGGCACGTTAGCGCCGTTCCAGTTGCTGCCGCCGCTGACAATGATAGTCCCGTATTATATAGGTATTACGATGATGATGGCCGGGGTGGCATTCACCGGCGCGGTCTCCGCCTTCGAATCTATAATCAAGGCGCAGGCGGAATTTATGAAACTCGCCATCAGCGTCGGCACCTTTAACGCCGAGATGCGAGCGCTGGGATTCCCGATGTTAATGGGAGGAGTGTCACAGGCGCCGTTTGATACCCTCGGCGATTCCCTGCGTGGTACCCAGGGGATAATGCTGGACATGTACCGTCAACCTGACAATCTCCTTAAGGCACTGGATAAACTTCTGCCCACCGCTATCCGGATGGCAGTATCTTCTGCCGAGACATCACAGATCCCGGTAGTATTCATACCGCTCCACAAGGGTCCGATGGGTTTCATGTCGCTGGAGCAATTCAAGACTTTTTACTGGCCTACCCTGCATAAGCTCATGCTGGCATTGATCGAGCAGGGTTTAGTACCCATGCCGTTTTTCGAAGCGGATTATACCGACCGGCTGGACATAATCAAGGATATTCCTGGAGGGAAGGCTATTTACTGGTTTGAGAGGACCGACATTTTCAAGGCGAAAGAAGTACTGGGCGACCGCGTTTGCATCAGGGGTAATGTCCCTTCATCGCTCATGTGCACGGGAACGCCCGAACAGGTCAGGCGATACTGTAAAAAGCTGATCGATGTCGTCGGCAAGAACGGGGGTCTGATTGTAGATGGCGACGTCGGCATCCCTGACGAGGCGAAAGTGGAAAACGTCAGAGCAATGACGGATTTTGTTAAAGAGTTTGGTGTTTACAGGTAAAAGGGGACTTTCTCCTGCCTTCTAATTACCCGTACTATTTGGTTGAAGAGGAAAGCTGATATTATATGCTGTAACCATACTGGACAGGCCCATTATTCGGGTACATGATTTGCTCGATCGTATCCTTTACCGTAGTTTCTCCTCTTAACTTGCCAGTGGATTTAATCTCACTGAAAAAAGGAAAGGGCGAATTGGGTGCTACTTTTGGGTTACTCTATCAATCAGATTACGGTATTCATTGTATAGTCCTAACCTCGCAGTAATCTCATTACCGAATTCTATGTATTGGCCCGTTCCGCTCGTGTATGCCGGCCATTTTTGTAGCTCCGGGCCGTTTGGATCGCCCGATCTGGCGAAGTTGGTCCAGTATTTCATCATATCCTGTGATGACCTGCCCCCCGAAAACTGATCCAGATGTAATGTTAGACTTAAGAAAAAGAAAAGGGGGAGTAAATGGTCAGGAAAAGTTATAAGGCAGAACAGATCATCAGCAAGCTCAGGGAAGTAGAAATTCTCCTGAGCCAGGGTTCCACTATCGGCAGGGCCAGCAAAAAGATAGGCGTAACAGAGCAGACCTATTATCGCTGGAGCAAGGAATATGGTGGGGCGGATCGAACAGGCAAAGCGTCTCAAGGAACTCGAGAAGGAAAACACCAGGCTGAAAAAGCTGGTGGCAGATCTTTCCCTGGATAATGCTATCTTGAAGGAGGTA
>CAYLRS010000313.1:0-2456 GCA_964385895.1 uncultured Dehalococcoidales bacterium | reverse complement strand
CTTAGTTTGGAATAATAGAAGACGCCCAGGTGGGAAAACATTAAGCTTGAACATCGGATTCAATCCGATATACAATCTGCTGAATTACGCGCTCATTTTTAGCTATTTATTAATCATCAGGAGAAATACATGGATAAAACGCCTTCACTCGATTTTCTATTCCGCCCAAAAACACTGGCAATAGCAGGAGTTTCAGCTAATATCGGCAGCATTCTAACCTTACCCCAAAGGTATATAAGAAGTCTGATCGATTTCGGATTTAAAGGTCAGATTTATCCGGTCCACCCTGCCGGTGGTGAGATTTTCGGATTGAAGGCGTACAAAGATATTGAGGAAATTCCCGACAGTATCGATTATGTGGTAGCGGCTATCCCTGCCCGCTTAACGCCGCAATTATTAACCGGTTGTGCCAGAAAAAAAGTAAAAGCTGTTCATCTATTCACATCGGGTTTCAGCGAGATAGAGGATGAGGTGGGTAAAATGCTGGAATCTGAAGTAGTAGATATTGCGCGAAAGAACGGTATAAGGATACTCGGCCCCAACTGCATGGGGATCTATTGCCCTGAAACGGGGCTGACGTTTGCGGTTGATTACCCCGAGCAGGGAGGCTTTCCTAACATCTCAGGCCCTCTCGGACTTATTTCGCAGAGCGGTGGCAACACTATGTTTTGCATCAGGGAAGCGTCAACCAGGGGTATCTTTTTCAGCAAGGCTATTAGCTACGGCAATGCCACCGACCTGAACGAAAGTGATTTCCTGGAATATTTCACGGATGACCGGAACACAAAGATTATCGCCATTTATATTGAGGGTGTTAAAGATGGCCCCCGCTTTATAAAAGCGCTTAAAAGAACCGCGAGCCTAAAACCAGTGATAGTCTATAAATCGGGTAATACCGAGTCGGGTATTAGAGCCTGTGCATCTCACACGAGCGCTATGGCCGGTTCGGCAAATATCTGGCGCGGTTTTTTAAAGCAGGCCGGAGCGGTTCCGGTCCATAGTATGGAAGAAATAGTGGACGTAAGCCTCGCGTTTTTGAAAATGCCCGTGCCGAAAGGCAGAAACACCGTGGTCATTGGAAGTGGTGGTGGGGTCGGTGTTCAGGCCGCTGATGAGTGCACGGAAGCGGGCTTGATTTTGCCTGTATTGCCGCAGGATGTGAGGATCAAACTGAGAAATATATATGGTACGGAGGCGGGAAGCATATTCCGCAATCCGGTTGACATCCCTGGATTTGCTGCTAAGGATAAGTCTATCACCGCAGTGAAATCTATAGCGGATTCGGATCAAATTGACTCACTGATCATGCATTTTCCCTTCGATCTCTGGGGCATAATAGATAGAAAGGAAATAATATGGCAGTATGTGGAATCCGTACTAGAATTGGCCGGACTTGTGAAAAAACCTGTGGCCGTTGTACTGCATTACTGTGCGACAGCTATGGCAAAGCAACTTGCAGCCGAAGTCCAGGAAAAATTCGTGAATGCCGGTTTGCCGGTTTATCCAGGCTTCAAAAGGGCTGCATCTGCAATAAATAAATATCTGCAGTACCATGAACGCGGGGAAAACGGTTAATTCAAATTTATTTTCAAATTTATTTGAATTGATTAATCAATCAAATTTATTTAAAATATATAGATTTTTATAACTAAGGAGGTGTGCAATATGTCAAAAAGAGTCGGCATTGTAGGTGCCGCGGTTACTCCTTTTAAGGCTAAATGGTACGAGAAGACCTATTACGAACTGGCCCAGATGGCCACCAGGGAAGCGGTCAGGGATGCTGGTATCTCGATCAATGACGTTGAAGCCGTATTCTACGGTATTTATAACGACATCTTCGAGAGAACCTGCATTCCGGAGCATCCCCTGCAGGGCATCTGCGGCATGCAGAATAAATTCGGCATCCGCATCAGCACGGGCGGCGCTACCGGCGCGTATACAATATCAGCCGCCCACGCTTACGTGGCGGCCGGCAGGTTCAAGGTAGCGCTGGTACTGGGTGTGGAGAAAGCTACCGATTGCTTCGATTTCCTTTCCGTGTCCGCCACTCCCGAGGTTATCAAGTCCATCGGCTGGTCTGCAGACAGCTTCTTCGAGCAGAAGCTCGGCTGGACGGCTGCTGACAGCTATGCCGAGGTTGTGCTTGCCTATATGGATGAGCACCCCAAAGATCTTAAACCTCAGGTGACAGCCAAAATATCGTCCTTACTCAGCGAGTATGTTAAGACTAACAAGTATGCACAGAGGCAGCATGACCAGGTTACCCCCGAAGAGGTGATGAATTCAAGATTGGTCGTCTATCCTTTCAAAGAGCTGGAGATCTGCGTCTATACGGAAGGAGCGGCTGCCCTCATCATCGCGGAAGAAGAGACTGCCAAACGTATTTCGAAAAACACCGGTATGCCAGTGATCTGGATAACAGGTTTGGGTGAGGCCAATGAGCACTCATTCGCGGG
>CAYLRS010000312.1:0-2456 GCA_964385895.1 uncultured Dehalococcoidales bacterium | reverse complement strand
GGTACAGCCCTGGTTCCTTATAAAGCCCTGACAAGCTGGCGTACCAGACTTTCCTCATCCGCTTTTGTCCTTACCTCGCCGTCCAGCTTAGCAGTAAGCAGCCTTTCCAGTACAATGCCCACCTGCCGGCCTTCCGGCACCCCCATTTCCGCCAGGTCCTTCCCGTTCATCCGGGTTTTTATCAGGCGCAGTTTGTCCAGGTAAAGCTCAAGATTCTTACGTACTTGCCTTGATGCTGCGCACAGGGCGTTTGCCCGGATTGCCAGAGTGTTGAAGCCCTTCAGCTTTAAATAGATCTCCGATGGTTGAATAATGGCGTCGTCCAGTGTGCCCAGCTTATTCTTCAAAGAAAGCGTTTGACTTGTGACGTCGTATAATTCACCGCCCTGGATATTAAGCCGTCTCAGCAATTGCTCAAGCTGCTTTTTGTCCAGGTTGTAGAGGAACAGCGCCAGGTATAAGTGGGTGAGATAGGAGGCACTGCATCCCTTTCTTGCTGCCCGAAAGGCTCTTCCGCTGTGGGGGACCCACGATAGAGCAGGGTGCAGCCCGGACAGAATGCCGAGTTGGGCGGCGCGTTTTATAATTCCTTCCGGCTGAAGTTCGCTGAGCCATAGCATGACCTCGTGTCTTAACCGGTCGCCGCTGATCGTATCCAGCATGCCCAGGTCGTGGCGCAGCAGCTTTTCCGTGTGTCCTTCCAGCTTGAAATTGAGCCTCTGCTCGTAACGCACGGCGCGCATGATGCGCGTGGCGTCATCCTGGAAACTACGGTCATGCAATACCCGGATTATCCCCGCCTCCAGGTCGTGCACACCGCCATAAAGATCAATAAGTTCCCCGAATCTATCGGGATTTACGCAGATAGCCATGGCGTTGATGGTGAAATCCCTGCGAAAGAGGTCTGCACTGATATCGCCAGGCTTCACGTCAGGGAGCGCGCCAGGCCGGCTATAAGTCTCGCTGCGACAGGTAGCCAGATCGATGCGGTATTCTCCCAGCTTGAAAGTGACCGTGCCGAATTTAATGTGAATGGTGGGTTTGCCCCCGGCTTCCTTCGATATCACCTTTGCCATATGAATAGCATCACCCTCCACCATCAGATCGATATCAAGATTGGGGCGTCCAATCATCAGGTCTCGAACTATGCCGCCAACCAGGTGTAACCCATACGCCATGCTCAACGCAGCCTGGCCGGCGCTTTCTATAAGTTTGAATACCGGGGCCGGAAGCCCTTCTGCAATGAGTTGGGCGTAATTTTGTTTCATAACTATTTTAACGGAAGCGGCGCTCTTAAACTCATTGTCATTTTCTTTAAAGATTTGCCTGGATTATCATTCAGCTTTTTTAAATCTTACAGTATAGCTCCAGAGGTTGCCATGCGAGCTGTTAAAAACGAAGCCCGCTTTTTCGCACTGTCTTCGTGTTGTAGACTGCCAGGGATAATCGGGATCGAAGAGCCATTCGGAGACAGCCAGTGTACCGCCGGGCTTGAGAACACGTTTTATCTCGGTCAGTGACCGCCGCTTATCCGGGATCTCCTGCAGTACCGTCACCATGAAGATCAGGTCGAGGGAATTGTCCTCAAAAGGCAGTTCGTAGGCGCTTTTATGTACAGGCACAATGTTCCTCATGTCCGCATTTTCAGGCCTGGCAAGCTTTCTTTGAAGTTGTTTCAGCATATCTTCCTCGATGTCGACTGCGTACAATATGCCGTTTCCACCGATTGCCCTGGCCGCCTCTATGGTGAAGGCGCCGCTCCCGCATCCTATCTCCAGCACTTTCATGCCTTTTGCTATTCCGCTATTTTCTATGACCTTCTGTGGTGGCTGCATTTTTTTTCTATAGTTGCTATCGAGGAATCTGCCGATGAAGGCAGGAGCGGGAAACTTGGCATAACGACGCACCAGCCTGACCAGTATCTGCCAGAGGATAATGAAAGCCAGTATGCTGAGGATAATATATAACACGATCATAGTTGCGATCTCCTTTGAGTTATTTCAGGGGATGCTGCTTGAAGAATTCCCAGATGACCTCGCTGGCATTAAAGTCGCGGCAGGTTTTACCTACTATAGCCGCAGGCAAATACTGGAAACCGCCGGGCCAGGTATGACCTCCGCCCTTGACCGCGTATAACAGCACGTCGGCATTGTTCCTGCACCCGGAATAGCTTTCTCTGGTCACCGTTGTGCCATCCATTGAGCTGACATCCGGTAGTTGCACGGTTTCCGGCAGGGCGGAACAGCCGTTCTTCCCTGCCCAGAATTTGACAGTGTCCGCCACCGACAGAACCCTGCCCCTTTTTTGCCCGAAGGCGGTGATATAGCCGCCGTCCCAGGGAACAAGCGGGTCATCTGTACCGTTGATGATAAGCACCGGCATCGGGCGGGATGAAGTCCAGATGGGAGCCATCTTTTCCGGTATGTTGCCGGCAACCGGGGCGATGGCAGCTATTT
>CAYLRS010000311.1:0-2456 GCA_964385895.1 uncultured Dehalococcoidales bacterium | reverse complement strand
TGAGCAAGACAGAGAAGGCGCCTAGCCTTGACTGGCTCAACCCCGACCTCGGCTTCGCCAGGACCGCGCATGCCAGGGAGAAGATACGCGCCTGGTACAAGAAGCAGGAACGCACGCAGAACATCGAACGCGGCAGGACACTGGTAGAGAAGGAACTGAAGAGGCTGGGCATCGATGTGGCAAACTACGAGGACCTGGCAAAACAGCTGGATTTTGATGACGTCGATGATTTCTTTGCGGCGGTCGGGTACGGCGGCATAACCCCGCACAAGATCGCGCTGAAAGTTGCCGGGGAGCCAGAGGAACTTGAGCCCGCGCCCATTAAAACAGGAGCTCCAACCAGGCAAAAGAGCTCCGGCATCCAGGTGCTCGGCGTCGGCGACCTGCTCACCCACCTGGCTCAATGTTGCCATCCGGTGCCCGGTGATGATATCATCGGATACATTACGCGTAGCCACGGCATAACCGTGCACCGCAAAACCTGCATCAACATAATCAACGAGGAAGAGAAGGAAAGGCTGATCGAGGTCAGCTGGGGCGAGGTGCAGGACGTTTACCCGGTCACCATACAGGTTGAATCATGGGACAGGGTAGGCCTGCTGAGAGATATAACGACTATAGTAGCCGAAGAAAAAATTAATATTACGAGCGTGAGCAGCCAGTATAAAGACGATATATTCACCATGTTCGCGACTATCGAGATAAAGAACATGACCCAGCTGACCCACATACTCAATAAGATAATGGCCCTGCGCGGCGTAATCAACGCCGCCAAGGCCCAATCCGACAGGATAAACATCAGTTCTTGATACCAAAGGAGGTAGGCAGAATTGCCCAAGACTAAGACAGCAGAAAAATCAGCACGGTCCGCCGCCAGGAAAGCAGAGCGTAATAAGGCGGTCAAAAGCGTAACCAAGAGCAGAATCACAAAAGCTGAAAAGCTGATAGCCGGCAAGAAGATAAAGGAGGCCAAACCGGCTGTGACCGAAGCCATAAGCGCTCTGGACAGGGCCGCCAAGAAGAAGGTTATCCATCCCAATACCGCGGCTAGGAAAAAGTCCCGCCTTATGAAAAAACTAAACAAGGCATCCAAATAGGAGCATCATTTAAAGCGAAACGTGGTAATCAGCGTTAATATATCATTACGAGCGAAGCGTGGTAATCCCTTAAACGAAGGTGTTAGCTGAATGCCAGGAGATCGCCAAGTCGCTTCGCTCCTCGCGATGACAAATGTAATAATGTCTTTGCGAAGCCATGTAGTGGCTGTGGCAATCCCACGAACGAAGGTGTCAACTCAATGCCAGAAGATCACAGCGTCGCTTCGCTCCTCGATGACATAAAATTAGCGAAATGATTGATAAGCTGCTCCCCCATTTCCAGGCGGTTGGCTGTAACCTCTATTCCCGTGGCATGATCTCCATGCATGGAGGCAACCTCAGTATCAAGAAAGGGGAGAACCTAGTTATTTCGCGCAGTGGCAGCAAACTGGGATATCTGCAGGAAACAGACCTGGTAGAAACTGGAATCGACAAAGATGATACTACTACAAAGTTAGCCTCTTCAGAACTGGCGGTCCACCGCGCTATCTTCCAGAAGACCCTGTTTTCAGCAGTAGTGCATGCCCACCCCACGCACGCCATCGCCCTGTCTTTCCTAAGCGACAAGATCACCCCGGCGGACGAAGGGGGAAAACTGTTCATCCCGGTGGTACCGGTAATAGGTTTTGGCAAGGAACCTGTACCGGGCGGGTTCGCGCCGGAAATAGCTGAAGCCCTCAAAGACCACGCGGTAGTTTTAGTCCACCGCCACGGCAGCTTCGCCAGGGGCATGACACTTGAAGAGGCTTATGTTATAACCGAACTGCTCGAGGAAAGCTGCCGCATACTCTACATGTTGAAAAGCCTGAAAATGGGTATGTAGCGGCGGACTTTAAAGTCCGCCCATGAAATCGTCTCTCACATAGGTGGGACGGGCGGGCTGGGACGCTGTCCTCCGATAAACCGCTCGAGACCGTCCAGCATCTCTTTATCCTTAAGGCTCTCTCTGTGAAGCTCCTTCTCATGTTTTATACCTTGGGGCAGGCTTAAGGTCAATCCTTCGTACGCGGCACGGCGGTCCGTCACCAGGCTGTGCCAGGGATAACCTGCCATTACTTCGGCCAGCTGCAGGGCTCGTTCCAGCGCCCTGCCGTCCGGCACGATCTCCTGGATCAAGCCCATACGCAGTGCCTGCTCGGCATCAATCATTGCGCCGGTTTCTATGAGATACAATGCATTCCCCAGCCCGACTATTCTGGGCAACCGCTGGGTTCCGCCATCGATAAGGGGCACGCCCCAGCGCCTGTTGACCACCCCGAACTTTGCCCTTGCCGCGGCCACGCGGAAATCGCACCAGCAGGCAAGCTCCAATCCACCGGCAAGGCAGTATCCATTAACGGCGGCTATGGTGGGCTTCTG
>CAYLRS010000310.1:0-2464 GCA_964385895.1 uncultured Dehalococcoidales bacterium | reverse complement strand
GTTGCATTGTTCATTTAGCGGCGGGAATCAAAAGCGCAGTTAAAATCCCGGTTATAGCCGCGGGAAGGATCAACGCTCCGTCTTTGGCGGAACAAATACTGCATGAACGCAAAGCTGATTTCCTCGCTATGGGAAGAACCCTACTTGCTGACCCAGAATTTCCTAATAAGTCCGCAGCCGGCAGAATCTCCGAGATCAGAAAATGCATCGCGGATAACGAATGCGTACACTCTCTCATCACGAGAGGACTTGTATGCACCGTTAATGCTGCGCTCGGCAGGGAACGGGAATTTGCCGATAAACGGGTGAATAGACCAAAGAAGATAATGATCGTCGGTGCTGGCCCTGGGGGTATGGAAGCAGCGCGTGTCACGGCCATGCGCGGACACCAAGTAACTGTCTACGAAAAAAGCGGAGATTTGGGAGGTCAGCTAAATGTTGCTGATAAGCCCCCCTTTAAAGGGGACATAAGTCGAATGTCAGCATTCTACGATGATGAACTGGACCGATTGAAAGTGCCAATTATACTCAATAAGGAAGTTACGCCTGACTTCGTTAAAAAGCAAGCACCCGATGTCGTAATCCTAGCTACGGGCGCTTCCCCGGTAGTACTGCCCATCCCCGGGGCTTCCGGCCAAAACGTAGTCATGGCGAATGATGTGCTGACAGGAAAGGCCACGACCGGACAAAAGGCCATAGTTATTGGCGGTGGCAGGGTGGGCGTAGAAGTAGCCGATTACCTGAGCACAAAATCGGTGGCTGTTACAATCATAGAAATGCAAAGAAAAATAGGCTATGACTTGGGTCTGTCGTTCAAGGATGTGGTGATGAGTCGTTTAAAAGACGGTCACGTGAACTTATTGACCGAGACTACTGCGATTGAGATTACGGATAATTCCCTGGTGGTTAGCAGGCAGGGAACTACCGAAGTGCTTGAAGCTGACACGATAGTAATGGCCGTTGGTTCAAGGCCCAACAAAGATTTGGAAAACAAACTGCCAAGCAAAATAGCAGTATATTCCGTTGGTGACTGCGTGAAGCCGCGAAATATTATTGAGGCTGTCGCCGAAGGAGCTAAAGTCGCTCTTGAGATTTGAGCAACACATTTGTGTTTTTTGTAAGAAATTGGGCACCTGCCAAGGGGAAATGAAATGATTTTGGACATGTTCAGCTTGAAAGGTAGAGTTGCGATTGTCACTGGCGCTGGACGGGGCATCGGCAAGGCAATTGCACTGGGCATGGCCGGGGCTGGGGCGATCGTGGTAGTAGCGGCGCGAACAACAGAGCAGGTAGAAGCCACTGCCGCCGCGATAAATGAAAGTGGTGGCGAGTCTCTAGCTATAACTGCGGACGTAAGGTACAAAGAAAAAGTGGACAATCTGATTAATGAGACCCTTGGTAAGTATGGAAGAATTGACATTCTGGTTAATAACGCTGGTGGCATGTTTGCCGTGCAGACAATGGAAATGAGCGAGAGGCAATGGGATGTGATAATCAGTGAAAACCTGAAAAGCGTTTTCCTGTGTAGTCAGGCAGCCGGAAAAGCAATGATTTTGCAGAAAAGTGGCTCTATAGTCAATATTGCTTCGATCGTAGGTATAGTTGCACAGCCCCTTAACGCAGCTTATGCGGCAGCCAAGGCTGGCGTTATTAACCTGACCAAAACCATGGCGACGGACCTGGCACCACATGGTATCAGAGTCAACGGAATCGCTCCTGGCCTGATAATTACTCCAGGGACAGAATGGCTATATGATAAACCTGGCAGCGTGGCAAACGGGATTCCATTGGCACGCGGCGGAAGACCGGAGGACATAATCGGTGGTGTCATTTATCTTGCATCCGACGCCTCCCTTTACGTAACGGGCGAGACGCTAGTAATTGATGGAGGCCTCATAACCAGGCTTCCGATGACGCAGCCGAAATTGGCGCAATGAATTGGTACAAGCATGGCATTTATATTGGTAGGAAAATGACCGGATAAGGGGATTAGTTCATGGCGAAGATTCAATTTTCACTGGAAGGAAAAACGGCAATAGTTACCGGAGCAAGCAGAGGTATTGGCAAGGCAATTGCGCTCGCATTTGCTGATGCCGGGGCGGATGTCGTAGTTGCCAGCCGAACAATACCCGACCTGGAAAAAACCGCAGAGGAAATTCGCCTCAAAGGTAGACATGCCCTTGTCGTGAAGACCGATATTTCCAGGCAACAAGATATAGAGAGCCTCATTGAAAAGACAGTGAAGGAATTCCATTCCATAGATATCCTGGTTAACAATGCTGCCCAACTTCTACTGATGCTGCCATCAATGCTAAGGGATGAAGGGTGGGACAAGATGATTAATACGGATCTACGGAGTTGTTTCATTAGCTCACGGGAAGCAAGCAAAGTCATGATCAAGAATAGAAGAGGAAGCATCATAAATATTGGTTCGGTTGCCGGGACAATGGCTGTACCGTATGAA
>CAYLRS010000309.1:0-2479 GCA_964385895.1 uncultured Dehalococcoidales bacterium | reverse complement strand
CATCATAATGAAATGGTTTAATCCCGAGCAGGCCCTGAAACTAATGAATGATTTCCGTGTTACCAATATCTCCGCCGTGCCCGCCATGTATATCATGATGCTGAACCACCCGGATTTCAATAAATATGATTTGAGCTCTTTGCAATCGTGCGCCTGCGGCGCAGCTCCCCTTGCACCGGAGATCGGCAAATTATGGAAGGAGAAGACCGGGGTTGATATCTACGAGGGGTGGGGCATGACTGAGACTGGCGCCACTACCTGCGGTAACAAACCAAACAAACCCCCCAAATACGGCTCCATCGGCGTGTGCATGATCAAGGCTGACACCATGAAAATTTTTGATGATAACGACAAAGAACTGCCAGCGGGAAAGACAGGAGAGATAGTAATTAAAGGTCCGACCATTATGCAAGGCTACTGGAACATGCCCAAGGAGACAGCCGAAACACTGCGTAACGGCTGGCTGCATACAGGCGATGTCGGGCACATGGATGAAGACGGTTATTTCTACATCACGGACCGCAAGAAGGACATAATAATAAGAGGTGGTGAGAATGTGTCGCCGCGTGAGGTGGAGGAGGTATTATTACAAATACCCCAGATAGCCGATGCTGGCTGCATAGGCATAGCGGACAAAGTATACGGTGAAGAGATCAAGGCCTGCGTCGTGCTCAGACAGGGCGAGAAGATCAGCCAGGAGGAGATAATCGCTTTCTGCAAGGATAAACTACCGAACTTCAAGACGCCCAAGGTCGTGACGTTCATGGATGCCCTGCCAAAGAATCTGCTGGGCAAACTCCTGAGGGCTGAGCTTCGCAAGCTAGAGAAAGAGAAAAAAAACTGAACCCAATGAGGTAAATAGTCTGTCGTCCGCCCTGGATATTTGTTAATACTCCAGCACAATCAGCTTCTCGCCGCGCGCTACCGATTGCTTCTCGGAAACACAGACCTGGATCACACTGCCATCGACAGGTGCTTCCAGGGGCGTTAACATCTTCATGGCTTCCAGGAGGCAAAGTAAATCTCCCTGGTTCACCCGGTCGCCTACTTTAACGTGCACGCTATTTATCATCCCCTGCATCGGGCTTGCAACTACTGTCGTCATATTACAGGTATTCCCCCATGCAAAGTAGAAATTATATTAAAACGGGGTGAATTTTGCACCAGCCGCCATGGTTGTGCATTGCTGTGGTATAGTCCCTACATGTGGTATAAAAAGCGGAACTTGAAGGAGTTTAGCTTAAATCAATATATGGTTTCTGCGCTATCTAAATCTGCTGGCCGTGATGAAGTTAAAATCAAAGAGCGCAAAACCTCCTATAGATAACTGTACCCATATTTCTGCAGATTCATCCAATCCGGCGATTAATCTCCAACAATTAAAAAAGGGCATCGAAATGAACTCGATGCCCTTTTTATTTTCCTGGTAGCGGGGGTGGTATTACGGTACTGTGCTACTCAGCCCTTTACCTTTGAGTTACCTGATTCTGTTTATGCTAAATATGCGCTTGCAGGAGTGTGAAATGGTTGATCTGAAATGTCCAGAATGTGGTTGTACCGTACCGCCCGATGCCACAAGGTGCCCGAATTGCAGTCACAAGTACGACGATGCTATAGCTAAGGCACCGGCTAAGCGGAATGGGAACGGCATCACGGTCAGTTGTGTTGGCTATGCAACGAAGTGCGAAGTTCACGGAAAGATTTACATCAGGGCCAGCATTGCTTCAGAGCCAACTAGATGCCCGTTTTGCTGATGGTAATTTGATCCCGACCTTATTAACCTCATCTGTCCAGTTACAGGGGTTCCGTCCAATTGAACTGAATCCCGGTTATGAATGGTCACTCGAAGGGCTGGCATCCTGCCTTAGCGGCGTAGGACGGCCGGAGCAAGGGCTGGTTTATATCAACCGGTTGCTTGAGAAAAACTCTGTGGATGTCCTAACAATATTTCACCGTTATATCTTGCTTGAGGAAATAGAGAAAAAGAGGGCTGAGGATGATGCGCCTTTTTAGCATATGGATTTTGGCTATACTGCTCCCCATTAAGACAGGCGGGATGCTAAGAGAGTAAAATGGCTGAAATTGAGCAGGTCCAACACATTACGATATAGAATTGGACTATATTTCTCCCTCAAATTTAGATTCCATTTTCGTTTGGACAATAAAAAAAAGATGGAGCCTTTCAGCCCCGCCTGATTATTTAACTTCGTATGATGCCGCCTGACCGTCCCTGCCAATGGCTGTGATAGTGACATCCTTCATTCCCTGTGGGATCCCGATAGAGTGGAGCGTACTGTATTCCGGCTCCAGCGGACTTGTGTAACACATCGTACCCTCGCAGTACGTTACCTTGTCGATGTTGCCCCGGAAAAATAATGTCCGGACACTAAGAAGCTGTGGTTCTGATAGGTCGGGGACTTAAATAAGTCTATTCTAATTGAAGAATGAGCCTGGAGAAGTAGTAACGTTTCTTTCTTTT
>CAYLRS010000308.1:0-2493 GCA_964385895.1 uncultured Dehalococcoidales bacterium | reverse complement strand
GCAGCAGGGTGGTGTCATTATGCCTGCAAGAACTTGCTGACCGGCGGTTGCAGGAAAAAATGGCAGAGGGTTATAAAATATTAGCCAGGGAACATGCGGAGTTTGCTGAGGCGTCTTTGCCTCTGGCGCATGAAGTTTTACATGAGTGGAAATAACCAGCAATGCCGTTAGAGATAAAACGCGGCGAAATTTACCGGGTAGATTGGAATCCCCGAAGAGGAAGTGAACAAGGAGGAGGAAGACCCGCCTTAGTTATTCAAAATGATACCGGAAATAAATTCGGCTCAACCACTATTGTCGCTTCCTGCAGTACAAAAATAACACGATCCTTTCCTTTTGTAGTCCATATTAAAGCCCGGGATAGCGGTTTGCCCGCAGATTGTGCAGTTGATCTGGGTCAGATAATGACCATAGATAAATCACGGTTACTGAGGAAATGTGGTAAATTAAGTCAGGCCAGGATGGATGAGGTTGATAAAGCTATAAAGATCAGCCTCAATGTTATTTAGAATAAATTTGCCAATATCATAATCCGTAAGTATACTTTCAATGGCAAATTCTGCCGGCTATTATTGCATCAAGAGGTAATACCGTTATGCGCAAAGCGTTTTCCGTTACATTGTCAATAAGCCTTATGGCATTGATCGCAGCTTCGTGCAGCGGGAGCACGGTCACATATAAACCATCCAATCTGCCCGGCCTGATCGCCTTTGCCTCCGAGCGCGATAATACAGCCCATATCTATACCGTGAAACCCGATGGCAACGACCTCAAATCAACTTCCAGCGATAACCAGACCTTCGATGGCCTGCCCGCGTGGTCTCCCGACGGAACGAGGATAGCCTTCAACTCCAACCAATCCGATAATTACGAGATATGGAGCATGAACGAGGACGGCAGCGACCGCAGAAAAATAACCAGTGAAAAAGAAAAGAACTACGCACCCAGCTGGTCTCCCGACGGAACGAGAATAGCCTTCATCGGCGAGCGCAAAGACGCTGCCGGGGATGCCAGCGTGGAAATATTCGTGATAAATTCCGATGGCAGCGACTTTAAACAGGTCACCGACAGTTCGACATGGGTATCCTCTGCGGAGCCCTCAGGTGAAGGTGAGCATGGTCATAGCGAAAAAGTGCGCTGGAACAGCGTTCCAACCTGGTCGCCGGACGGCTCTAAAATCCTCTTCGCCAGCAACCGCGACGACACCAGGCCCATACTCTACACCATGAACCCCGACGGCAGCGACCAGAAGAAGCTCGGCCTGTTCTTCGAGGTCGATGGCACCCAGCCTGACTGGTCGCCCGTGACCAATAAGATCATCTTCGTCAGGGGCAGCGTAGCCAGGGGTGATATCTGGGTGATGGACGGCGGATCTCCCTTCCCACTGCTCACAGCTAAAAAGCTCAGCGATAACCTCGACAACAACCACAGCCCGGCATGGTCTCCGGACGGCACGCAGATCGCCTTCATCTCCGATACACACGGCAATGCCGATGTATTCATCATGAACGCCGACGGCAGCAACGTGCGGCGGATAACATACGACAAGGCCAACGACTACCATCCCACCTGGAGATGAAATTTCCAAGCTCCAAAATCCAAACAATGGATAAATTCTAAACCCTAAACTCTAAGCTCTAAACAATTTCCAAGCTCCAAGTTTAAAATGTTTCGAGCTTTGAATTTTGGATTTGTTTAGTATTCAGGATTTAGTATTCAGGATTTTTGTGTTTGTTGGGCAATAGTGCATATGTTCTCTTTTATCACCAACATTATGTCGTTCTCATATCTGGAAGCTTGACAAAAAGTGGGAAAAGTTCTATAAATTGTTTCATGAGGATACTCAGTTATCTGATAGGTGTTTTTGCGATTTTTCTGGCGCTCTGCTCAGCTTTGATCGCAGCGCCGGTTGATGTGCAGGCGCAGGGGTGCGCCGGCGGCGCGTGCGGCATCACCACCACGGTGTCGCCCAACTCGGGCCCCACAGGCACACAGGTCACTCTCAGTATCAGCAGCGGCGCTTACCCGCTGGGAGGCAACTACGCGATCTGGTGGAGCAAGACGCCCAACATGTCGGGCAACGCGCAGTCGAGCGACCCCGACCAGCAGGGCGACCCCACCGCGGTCAAGCTGGCCGAGGGCTCCAACCCCAAGCTCAGCCAGAATTTCAACGTTTCGTTGAGCGTGCCCGAAGCCTGCAACGGCACCAACTATTTCCATTTCATCAGGTCCGGCAAAGCCGAGCAGATGATGAACTTCGCCTTCCAGGTGACGCCCACCCTCATCGCCAGGGACGATAAGGTTAAGCCACGCTCCAGTATTAATGTCACCGGCACGGGCTTCCCGCCCAGCGACAAGATCAGCCTTTACGTCGACGGCGAGCCCGTTGAAGTCAGCGCGGAAACCAACACCACGGGGAGCTTCTCGGCTGACCTGCCACTGCCCGACCTCATTGCCGGCACGCACGTGGTCAAGGCCACTGCTAAAAAGATG
>CAYLRS010000307.1:0-2523 GCA_964385895.1 uncultured Dehalococcoidales bacterium | reverse complement strand
AAGGCTAATGAAGGATGATAATCGCTTAGTTGAGAATTGAAATGGGAAATCCCGGTTAAAATCTGCATACGGAGGATCAATCAGGGATGGTAAAAATTATCTGCGACAGCACTGGAGACATTCCCGAGGAAATAAGAAAACAGTACGATATAACAATTGTGCCGCTTAACGTGTTATTCGGCACCGATAGCTATCAGGATGGCGTGAACCTTACTCCCGCCCAGTTTTATAAAATGCTGGTGGAGAGCAAGGTGCACCCTACTACTTCACAGCCTGCCCCCGGATTATTTGCTGAGGCATACCAGAAGCTGGCCAAAGAAACAGATGAAATAATGGTGCTGACCATATCTGGCGGCATCAGCGGCACTTATGAGAGCGCCGTGCAGGCCAAACAACTGGTGGATAGCAGCCTCAAAATTGAGGTCATCGATACCAGGATGACCTGCGCGGGGTTGTTGCTGCCCACACTCAAAGCGGCCAGGGCGGCTGAGAAAGGTATGAAGCTGGCGGAGATTACTAAGATGATAAAGGATATCCTGCCGAAGATCCGCGTCTACATGATTTTCGACACCCTGGAGTACCTGAGGAAAGGCGGCCGCATTGGCCTGGCTAAGGCGCTGCTGGGAGGAATGCTTAAGCTGAATCCTGTGTTGACGCTTAAGGATGGTGTGGTCCACCCGGTTACTCAGGCGCGTGGCCGTGCCAAGGCTGTAGAGATACTGGTTGATCTGATGAAAAAGACCGGTAATCCCGAGGAAGTAGTAGTGGAGGATGTCTCCACACCGGATGAGCTTGAAGACCTGGCCAAACGGATAGGCTCTGCCATCCCCAATGTTAAAATAATCCGCAGCAAGGTGGGCCCGGCTATCGGTGTCCACGCGGGTCCGAGAGTTATGGTCGCGGGCACCATTAGTACTGCCTGAGATATATAGATACGGTTAACGCAAGGCCAGGGACTTCACACTCAAAGTGGTAGCAGGCGCCGACGGAGTTGGTACAGCCAGCGTCACTGGAACCGCAAACCTCGTAGCTCAGACCGGTTCCTACTAGGCTTGTATGGATCCCACCAACATGACCAACCCGGCTGCCTGGATCGCTCTGGGTGCGCTGCTGGTAATTGTGGTGCTGGTGCTGATCCTGAGGACAAGACGTTAATTGTGGGGGTGGGCCTTTAGACCCATCCGAAAGACGCGGATGCACCTGAAGGTACATCCCTAAGTTCTATTTTGGGTTTATCCCTGCGTATTAGCCATCCCCTCGTAGAGCAGGGTCATGAGTGTGTCTACCGCTTTCTTAGGCGGCACCTTGTTCTCCCAGAGTCCCCAGCGCATGCCAATGAATTCTGAGATAGCCATAAAGCAGTAGGCCAGTGTTTCAGCATCGAGCTGTTTTATCTGCCCCTTTTTCATGGCGCCTTTCAGGTGGCGCACATAGCCATCGGAGAAATGCTGGTAATGCCAGCGGAAGACCTCGTAATCCACAAACTCCGCCTGGCGGATGATACGGTAAAGGTTGGGCCGCTTGAGCACGAATTTGAAGAAAGCCTGGAAACCTATCTTCTCGGCCTCCATGCGGTTGTTAATACCAGCGGTAGCAAGGGCTGTCTCCTTGCGCACCAGGTGGTTAAGCTCCCTGACCAGTTCGGTAAAAGCCGCTTTCTTATCGGGGAAGTAAATATAGAAAGTGCCCTGGGCCACGCCCGCCTTCTGCGTTATCTCGGCCACGCTGGCGTTCTCGTAACCCTTGTTGCCAAATATTTCCTCGGCGGCATCCAACAGCTTCCGGCGCGTGCGTTGGCCACGGGAGGTTACAGGTATCTTCATTTTTCCTCGTATAATTCCTTAATCTTCTTTTTATCTACCTTGCCGGTGGCGGCGCGCGGCATATCTGCCACAAAGACAACCTTTCTCGGCTTCTTGAAAGCACCCAGCACCTTGCCCACATGCTCGGTTATCTCAGCCTCGCTGGCCTTCGCGCCCGGTTTCATCTGTATAATAGCCTTGGGCGTCTGCCCCCATTGCGGATGTTTAGCCTTGACTACTATCACATCGGCCACGCCGGGGTAGCCGAAGATAGCACGCTCGACCTCGGAGGGGTAGATGTTCTCGCCGCCGCTGATTATCATATCGTCCACCCTTCCCAGCACATAGAAGAAGCCATCCTCGTCATATTTGCCCAGGTCGCCGGTGTAAATCCAGTCGCCGCGGAATTTCTTGGGTTCCTCCTCAGGCCTGTGCCAGTAACCTGAGGCTCCGGTGGGTTCGCGTCGTATGATAATCTGCCCTACCTCCTCGACCTTTACCTCCCTGTCCTCAGCGTCGATGACCTTGACCTCGAGGAAGGTGGTGGGCTTGCCAATGCACTCGCTGGCACGGCTGAGCGTGGGGTCGTCCATGGTTTTAGCATACCAATTAAGGCCCGTGGCCCCTGTTTCGGAGAGCCCGTAGCCGCTGACATAGCTGATGCCGCGCTTCATGAAGGCCTGCTTGAGCTCGGCAGGCTGCGGCTCCCCGCCGCCGTTGA
>CAYLRS010000306.1:0-2526 GCA_964385895.1 uncultured Dehalococcoidales bacterium | reverse complement strand
GGCCGGGTCACGCACTTCAAATTCTCTGATTGTGCCATAACCACCAGGCCAGTAAAGGCTGTTTTCAGCGTAGCCTGGAGGCATTGCTGACAGGATAAACTTATCTACTTCTTTCTGAAATTGCCTTTCTTTTTCACTTAGATGAAAATCCATACTTATCTCCCTGCCATCGGTAAGTAAATACTTAAATCTATTTACGCGGAAGACCGAGGCCTCTCATGGCAATGATGTTTTTCTGTATCTCGTTGGTTCCTCCTCCAACACCAATGGACAGGGATGCCAGGTAGCTTCTCGCTATCTCAGCTTTACCAATTGCCCACTTGGAGCCATCCATTATTTGACCGTATTTGCCGAGCACGCGCATGCCGACGTCTGACATACGTCTCAACAGCTCACTGCCAAATAGCATAGCCATCGAAGACTCATAATTTGAGTGGCCTCCCTTGCTGTAAATCCAGGCAATGCGGTAACATAGCATCCTCGCCACCTCAATCTCAATCGCCATCTCAGCCAATTCATATCTCAGCATAGGATCCTCAGATAAAAACCTGCCATCGCGTTTGGTGGATTTTGCATATCCGACTAAGAAATCGAGGAGCAACTGATTAGCTGCTGCCGTTTGAACACCGGATCGCTCGAAATCGAGAGCGACAGCCAGCTGGAACCATCCATTATTTTTTTCCCCGACAAGATTCTCCTTTGGGATGCGCACATCATCGAAGAACACTTCGTTGAATGAATGACACCCGATGACATTAATCAAGGGACGAACTGTGATACCAGGGGTTTTCATATCGACAACAAACATGCTCATATTCCTGTGCTTGGGTGCATCGGGATCGGTTACAGCGGCCAGCCAGCAGTAATCCGCATAATGAGCGTAGCTGCACCATATTTTTTGGCCGTTTACAATGTACTCATCCCCTTTTTCCGTAGCCCTGGTTTGAAGTGAGGCAAGATCGGAACCGGCGTTAGGTTCGCTGTAGCCGAGACAGAATACGATATCACCTTGGGCTACCCTGGAACTATAGTCCTTTATTTGTTGCTCATTACCGAAATGCTGTAAAGCCATACCCACCCAGTTAACCGTTATCTCAGTCTCCACGCCTACGGGGGCATTGTGATAAGTGAGTTCTTCAGCGAGTATTAGCCTTTTTATATGTCCCAGATCGGCTCCGCCACATTCTTTGGGATAAGCGGGAGCAAGCCATCCCTTAACGCCAAGTTTTTTTTGGAATTCCCTTGCAATCTTCCAGGATTCATCAGTTTCCTGCCAGAAGCCTGTGGCAAGCTCAAACCAGCGTGGAGGTATATTTGCCTTTAACCAGTCCTTGATTTCCTGCCTGAATGTTTCTTCCTCCGCTGTGAATTTGAAATCCATCTGGAACCTCCTCCCGGTTAAATTACTGATAAAGTAGTCTGAATTATGGGATTGTTTAAATAACGAATGTATTGCATGTAATTCCACCCTATATACTAGGTGCACTGAATCCAAAGAGGAATTTTACAGTATTATCAGCGTTAATTCAATAATTAATTGAACCGTTAATTAATTAAATCCCTCCGCAAACAAAATATAACTCAGTAGTGAAGATCACAAGAATTTACTTGTGCCTATCCTATTGACATTTATTGACCCATTAATTAATATTGATAGAACTCCAGATCTAATCGTATTCGACTTTGCTCCAGCAGGGGAGGCGTCCAATCTGGCGGAATAAGCTTGCAGGTTAGCGATGTTATTTTCAATCTCGGTGGTGTCAATGTACCGTTTCACATGTTTCAAAAGTAGTTTTATAAGCGAAATACTGATAAAATTAGATGCTTTTTTGAAGGTATTTTAAGCAGGAGGTGGTGAAATGTCTCAGGAGAAAGTGATTGTAACGGCTGCACTTACTGGGTCTGTTCATTTCCCGAGCATGTCAACGCACTTGCCGCTGACTCCCAAGCAGATCATAGAGGATGGTATCAGGTCGGCAGAGGCTGGGGCAGCAGTACTACATATACATGTAAGAAATCCCGAGAATGGTATGCCCACACCCGACCTGGAAATTTTCCGTGAAGTGCTGACAGGTATCAAGGCCAAAACGAATGTTGTGATATGTGTGACTACCGGCGGTGGTATGGGCATGAGCACCGAGCAACGCGCCGCACCGGTAATTACATTCAAACCAGAAATGGCCTCATTGAATTTTGGTTCTATGAATTTTTCGGTATTCCCTGTTGCAGAAAAGATAACCGAGTGGAAATATCCTTGGGAAAAACTTTCCATGCTGGCCAGCGAAGATTACATTTTCCCCAATACGTTTAAGACTCTGCGAGAATTCTTATCGATTTTCTCCGCAAATGAAACAAAGCCAGAGTTAGAGGTTTATGATCTTGGTATGGTTAGCAATGTTGCATTTATGATGGGCCGGGGTAGCCTCAAGCCACCTGTTCATATTCAATTTGTGACCGGAACCCTCGGGGGAGTCCCATCAACGGTGAATAGTTTGGTGACTTTGGTTAATGCTACGAAGGATGCGA
>CAYLRS010000305.1:0-2536 GCA_964385895.1 uncultured Dehalococcoidales bacterium | reverse complement strand
ACCAATGCGTTAAAATAGGGATAATATTTATATTGATTCGATATGGCAATAGACAGCCTGAAAGAAGAAGAGGCCTTAGTCAAAAGGGCGCAGCGCAGCCCGGAAGCCTTCGGCGAGCTTTACGAGATTTATTACCGGAAGATCTTCAACTTCTCTCTGAAGAGGACTGCCAACGTGCAGCTCGCGCTTGACATAACATCAGTTACCTTCCTGAAAGCTTTTAAAGAGATAAGGAAATTCCGCTGGCGGGACATCCCCTTTGCTGCCTGGCTGTACCGGATCGCCAATAATGAAATCAACGACCATTTCCGCAGGGAGGGCAGGCGCATGGCCAGGCTGGAAGAGATAGAGGACCTGGTAGATACCAACGATTTCGCGGAAGAAATTGAAGAAGCAGAGGAAGAGCTTAAAAGGCACCAGGAATTCCTGCAGTTGCACCAGAAAATCGCGGAGCTTCCTTCAATATATCAGGAGGTTATCGTCCTCAAGTTTTTCGAGAAGAAGAAGATCAGGGAAATGGTGAAGATCCTGGGCAAGAAGGAAGGTACCATCAAGTCCCTGCTGCACCGCGGGCTGGATAAATTGAGAGAGCAGATGCGGTAATGCAACCTTTTACCACCGGAGAGCATTATATATATTGAAAGAGGCATGATAAATCTCATGAAAAAGGAAGAGCTGGTTAGAAGGCTGGTGCAGGTAGAAATACCGCTGCTGCTGGTGAAAACCCACCGTGAGCAGCTTAAAAGGGCGCTGCTTGGAGCGCCGCACTACAGCCCTGCCAGGGGAAAGCGGTCCCCGGTTGATTCGATAGGCCGGGTATTTGGCAACTTTTGGGACTGGCTCAGGGCACCGGCATGGAGGGCTGCCGCGGCAAGCGCAGTGGCCATTTTCATGGTTGCTGCCGTGCTCGCCGTAACTTTCTACATGGTCAGTCCATCGCCGGCTGTGGTTGCTGCTGATGTCGTGAAGAAGGACCCACACGTCCAGCAGACGCTTAGCGGCAGCGGTGAAATTATTATTGTGAAAGTTCAAATAAGAGATGGGATAGCAAACGTAGTTTGTGGCAGGGGGATGGGCGATTTCGTGGAAGCGGACGTTGATATCATCGGAAGGGCAGTTATCAGCACGAGACGTTTTGAAGGCATTTTCCTGCCGGAGCTGCCGTTACAGGCTCAGGACGATGCTGTGAAAATAGCAAAATCGGATCCGAAGGTCAAGGCTATTGTCGACAGGGGAGGGACGATAGGCAAGGTATTCCCCATCTTTTCCTCGATTTCCAGCGTGACTATCGTCAATAGCAGCCTTGTTAAAGTAACTCCCATTTCCTCACAGGCAGTTGTGCCGATTTACCATGACGGCAAAACCCTGCTGGTCCAGGTTAACCTGGATGAGAAAAGAACAGAACGCATAATCGAGCCTCAATTCCTGGTGTACTTTGATCTGAATCGCGCTAAGAAGCTTTAAGTACTCTTTATCGAACCAGGTAAACAAGTTAAAGGAGGATTAATATGTCTTTATTAAAAGAAACAGTAGCTATAAGGCGACACGCCTGGTTGATCTTAATAGCCTCGATTATGGCTATAGCTTTGCTCCTTGCAGGCTGTAGCCAGGCTGCGGTCACCACTCAGAAACCACCGCAGACCATTCTAGTTCCAGGAACATCCGCCCAGTTACAGGTATCGCCTCTGTACGACGAAAACATGGCTGTGTCTCTGTATGAGCAGTGTATGCCTGGCGTAGTAGAGGTAAATTCAGTTATTGATGTGATGCCGACATTGCCCAGCCCATTCAGACTGGAAATACCTAAGCAGAGGGGGCAGGGTTCGGGTTTCATCATCGATGACCAGGGACACATACTTACCAACAACCACGTGGTCGAGAAAGCGTCTACCGTGAGGATCACGCTGAATGACGGTACACAGCTTGATGCAAAGGTGATAGGCACCGACCGGCATAACGACCTTGCGCTTCTCCAGGTTGATGCAGCAAAGCTGACTAACGCAGTATACCTGCCGCTGGCTGACTCGGATAAAGTAAAACCGGGACAGATGGCGGTGGCGCTCGGCTCACCCTTCGGTTTACAGGGTTCTATAACGGTTGGTGTTATTAGCGGTGTCGGCAGGTCGATTGCCGGTGCGACGGAGCGCCATATGGCCAATATCATCCAGACAGATGCTGCTATCAATCCGGGCAACTCGGGCGGTCCATTGCTCAATTCAAGGGGCGAAGTCATCGGCATCAATACTGCCATTGAAGCTGTAGCCAACGGGGTTAGCTTTGCCGTGCCGATAAACACCGCAAAATCCATGATGCCGGAACTCCTCAAGGGCGGCCCGGTTAAGACCGCATGGCTGGGAATCGAGGGAAGGGCTATCAGCCAGGAATTGGCAGCTAAGCTGAAGCTACCCGTGGAAAAAGGAGTTTATGTTGTAGGTATTGTTGCAGGCAGCCCTGCCGAGAAAGCAGGTCTAGTGAACGGCGGCAAGGATAACCAGAATGAGCCGACCGGCGGTGGCGACATCATAACGGCTGTGGA
>CAYLRS010000304.1:0-2540 GCA_964385895.1 uncultured Dehalococcoidales bacterium | reverse complement strand
GGAGTGGCTCAATTTCTGAGCGGCGAATGGCTCAGTTTCCAAGCGTTGCGTCCAACCATTCACTATGAACTGCACCCCTATGACTGGATAGAACTGTGGGCAAGGTCAATATGTAAGAGACAAATCGTCTTGATTTATTAACTAAGAATAAATATACTAAAGCTATAGCTATCAGTATTCTCGTAATATATGGAGGTGCTTTCATATGGCAGAGGTTGAGATAGGTAAAGTAACCGACTTTTTCGCCAAGCCTGTCGTTGCAGCCATCGAGTTAACCGCCGAACTGAAAGCCGGCGACAAGATTCATATAAAAGGGCATACGACTGATATGGAGATCCTGGTCAACTCGATGCAAATCCACAATCAGACTGTCGCTGCAGCAAAGCCCGGAGACGCGGTGGGCATCAAGGTCACAGACAAAGTCCGCCATGGCGACAGGGTTTTTAAAGTTACTGATTAGGATTTAAGCCCCAATATTCTTAATAAGATTTGCCATTTCGATTGCGCTGGTAGCTGCGGCAAATCCACGGTTTCCCTCTTTGGCTCCAGCCCGTTCAATAGCCTGTTCCAGGTTATCTGCCGTTATGATTCCCTGTATTATGGGAATACCGGTCTCCAGACTTAATCTCGCGATACCTCTATTAACCTCCGAAGCTACATATTCGAAGTGTGGCGTGCCGCCTCGGATTACGGCGCCAAGACATATGATTGCGTTATACTTACCAGTATCAACCAGCTTTTTTACAATCAGGGGTATTTCCAGGCTGCCTGGGGTCCAGGCTACATCGATGTCCATCTCGCTGGCTCCATGACGCAAAAGGGAATCCTTGGCCCCGTCAAGCAGCCTTCCTGTGATGATCTCATTAAAACGGGAAATTACGATGCCAAACTTTAAACCCTTCCCAATGAGCATTCCTTCATAAATTTTCGCCATTAATGCCCTCCTCAATCTTGATAATGGTCAGTTAATCGTCGATAGCTAATAAATGTCCTAACTTCTCCTGCTTGGTCTTGAGATAATTCTTATTGTATTCAGTTGGTTTCACCAGTAATCTTACGCTTTCAACCACTTTGAGTCCATAGCTTTCGAGCCCGATAATTTTCCTGGGGTTATTTGTCATAAGGCGGATTTCATGCAATCCAAGATCGGCAAGTATCTGAGCACCGATTCCGTAGTCCCTCAGGTCTGGCTCAAATCCAAGTGCGATGTTGGCCTCCACGGTATCCAATCCCTGGTCCTGCAACTCATAAGCTTTTAATTTATTATGAATTCCGATTCCACGGCCTTCCTGTCGCATATACAGGAAAACACCGCGACCTTCATCCGTAATCATCCTCATTGCCATATGTACTTGCTCCCCGCAATCACATCGCAGACTACTGAAAACGTCGCCGGTAACACATTCACTATGGACGCGAACTAAAACCGATTTGCCGTTAGTGATATCGCCTTTCACAAGAGCAATATGTTCATCCGGGTCAACTGTACTCTTGTAAGCTATTATAGTGAAATCCCCATATTTTGTCGGGAATTTGGCTTCGGCTACTCTTTGAACGAGCCTTTCATTTTTTCTGCGATACGTAATCAAATCAGCAATGCTTGCTATTTTTATCCCGAATTTTTCGGCTATGTTTTCAAGTTGCGGAAGCCGTGCCATTGTTCCATCTTGATTTAAAATTTCGCAGATAACACCGGCGGGGTATAGCCCAGCCATCCTTGCCAGATCAACTATAGCCTCGGTATGTCCGGCGCGGACGAGCACTCCTCCTTCCCTTGCCCGCAATGGGAACATGTGACCGGGACGTGCAATATCATCAGTCCTTGTTTTCGGATCCAGCACTACTTTAACAGTGGCCGCACGGTCGAAGGTAGAAATACCGCTTGTGGTCCTGTTCTTTGCTTCAATCGATACGGCAAAAGCTGTGGTGAATTTGGACGTGTTCTCGTGCACCATGGGCGGGATGCGCAGTTCGTCCAGCCGCTTGCCGATAATGGGTAAGCAAATGAGTCCCCTGGCATGGCTCGCCATAAAATTAATAGCATCCGGTGTTATCTTTTCTGCTGCTACAGCAAGATCACCTTCATTTTCCCGGTTCTCATCATCAACTATGATAATGAACCTGCCGGCTTTAACATCTGCAATAATTTCAGGTATCGGTGATAATGGCACGTGAATTCACCTCGCTTTTAGATAGTCATACTTCTGCAACAAATCAATTATGCGTTCTGGTTTGTTTGGATGATAAAATTTTTCGATGTATTTGGCAACTATGTCAACCTCGAGATTAACAGCATCACCCTGTTTTAATAACCCTAAATTTGTGTTTTGCCTTGTATAACTGACAAGTGATACCGAAAAATAATTCGAGGTGCATTCCGTAATTGTAAGGCTCACGCCGTTGACTGCTATGAAACCTTTCTTAACCAGATAACCAATCACTTCCGGAGGTGCGGAAATACCTGCAATTACTGCCCCATCTTCCGCAACTGATGAAAGCATCTTCCCTATTCCATCTACATGACCCTGGACAAAATGACC
>CAYLRS010000303.1:0-2585 GCA_964385895.1 uncultured Dehalococcoidales bacterium | reverse complement strand
GTAGCCCCACACCGGGTAGAGCACGGCTGCAACGATCAATGCGCCGGAGAAGACCAGCCCCATCTGCGCTTCATTTATTTTAAACTCATCCATGATGGGTGTGGTCAGCGGGCCGATAACCAGCCGCTCGGCCTGTTGAAAGAGCATAAAAGCAAAGAATGTCCCGAATACGAACCAGGGATATTTCGATTTCTTCATTGGTAGCTCCTATTTATTCCCACTCAATTTTGATCTCCGCCCTGCCTTGGAATTTCAGGTCCAGCCTGTAGATATCATCGTTTTCCTTTTTAAATTTAAGTCGCGAGGTGCCGCAATCAGTGGAAACAAGTGAACCCGGCAGCCATAGCCAGAGCGCCCCCACAGCCCTGCGCCCGAGGTCTATCGTCCTTATCTGCAACGTTTTACCCTCCACCTTCCAGGCCTCCAGTTCGCTGCCCCCGGTAATGTGCAGGGTATCGCCCACCAGAGCGGGTTGATTTTCAACACGGCAGATGCGCAGCAAACGGCAACCGTGCGGTGGTATCTTTGCGAGGTCTATCTCGCCTTCGGATGCGATCCAATGTTTCTGATGCCAAAAATCGAAGATATGCAGTTTTCCCCCGGGTTTATATCCCAGGCGTACCAGATTGAGCCTTCGATCTGCAGTGCGGTCTCCCCAGTTGAATACTGCCACACCATGCCAATTCCCCCAATCCTTGTTGACCGGTAGGACATATAACTCGGCCATCTCACGTTCCAACAAATCAAGTGGACGTCCGCCCTGGCTCAGGAGCGGCGTGAGCAGGCTGACCCATTTCTGTCGCTCTACTGATAAACGGGTGAGGTCATCGCTGTTAATCATCAATCCACCGCTTAACCCTACCAGGCTGAGGTTGCTCATGACCTCGTCGCCGGTAAGTGTCGTATCGTAATCGCGCACCATGACACAATCCGGATCATTCCACCACCAGCGGCGGTGCAGTGTGCTCAAATTGAGCGTATGGCGGACATTATTGCGCAGTGAGCCGATAGATTTCTCATTCTTAATGATAGGCGTTGCCCATTTGACGCTCCATAGGTAGGGAGTCCAGTTTGGTGCGGTATCGGGGCCAACGCGTATGGCATCAACAATCCCGACCGCCGGCCCAAACGGGCAGCCGCAGCCCAGTAAAAAGGTCTCTTCGCCGATCCCCTCGCGGACAGCCTCCATGCCCTTGCGGAAAGCCTGCGCCCTTGTCATTTTGGGGTTTTGCCTTATACCCGGCAGCCCGCCTGCGTATACAAAATCCGTTTTGACGAAACCATAGCCCCACTCGTGGGCCACCTTATCCAGCAGTGAACGTATATGATCCTGTACGGCCGCTTGAGTCAGGTCCAGCGCATTTCCATAAAAATCGTAAAAATAACCGCTGATAATTGGTTTGCCCTTCTTATCCTTGACCAGCCAGTCCGGATGCTGTTGAGCCAGCCTGGAACGCGGGTCTACCACGAAAGGCGCCAGCCATAATCCGGATGTGTATCCCCTCTCAGTGATGTGTTTGGATAAATGCGACAACCCGTTTGGGAACTTGGCATTGCAGGTGGTCCAATCGCCCCAGGCAGACTGGTAACCATCATCCAGCTGCACGACCTTAAAAGGAATGGTCTCTCTGATATTGTCAATGATATTGAGATTCTGAATAAATAGATCCGCTGTTATAGAATTGAAGTAATGATACCAGTGTGTCCACTGCGCCGGGGGAGGCATAACCGGTACGCGTGCATTCATCTGCCGGGCCACCGCAGCAGCATAATCGGCTGCGGGATCGGTGCCGGGCAGGTCGATAAGCTGGAGATAGCCCCACTCCGAGCGGAACTCTTCACCGGGCTCTAACAACACCCCATCTGCCTGGGCAGTAAGAGTCAATTCGCTCCCGCCGGCCGTGCATTTAACGTGAATCAAACCAAATTGATCAGCCGTTGAGACAAAACCGGCCAGTATGGCCGTTTTTTGATCTGTCAGGATCCCCCAGCCCTCACCCCAGAATTCACCTTTGCGCCTGGCAATGGGTACTGCCGGGTTATACAGCATCTTGTTGATGAACGGTTTCATTATCAGAAGAGAATCCACGTCACGCTGGTTGCCGTGCCGCAGGCCGGAATATACCCAGTCATGCCAGCCCACCTTGAAGAAATCCAGCGGTCGATGATTGTCTTTAAAATTTACACTTCCACCGTTCTCAGCATCCGCCTGTATCAGGTTAAGATCATGCAGCTGCAGGCTGCTGCGGCTGTGGTTAGCGGCTATCAAACGAAGCAATAGAAACGGGCGCCGGTCATACAGGTTGATTATGTAAGTGAGCTCCAGCCCATCCGTACGTTCTGTACTGGTGAATTGGAACTGCCGTCCCTTTCCATGAACATCGTCCAGCGGTATTTCGCTACAGGATGTTGTTCCTCCGGTATAATCTGCCACCCGTCTCTTGCCGTCCTGGGTCGAATAATTTAACTTGATGAGTGCTTTTGAAATCTCGGGTAGGGGCAGTTCCTGGCAGCCGATAGTGATCCTTCCATTTCCCGGGTCAAATAAGACCTCCCATCCATCGCTGTCTATCCTCAGTTCTTCG
>CAYLRS010000302.1:0-2587 GCA_964385895.1 uncultured Dehalococcoidales bacterium | reverse complement strand
CAATCGCCGGTAATCGGCACGTCTCCGACTTTGCCAAACGGGCCGAATTTAATGTCGTTGTGGGCAGGGTCCCATTTACCATCACCATCTACATCAAGGTAAAAATAGCAATCCTGGTCATATAAATCATGGTGCCATATTGCAACCTCGTCTTCATTATCCCCGTTCCAATCACCTGTAACCGGGATATCAGCAAAATCGAACCCGAATGGGCCCAATTTGCGGTCACCGTTATCGGGGTCCCATATACAATTGCCGTTATAATCAAGGTAGAAACAGAGGTCCGATGGCCTCCAGACGCCTATCTCGGTTCTGCCGTCGCCATTCCAATCACCTGCAAGCGGCACATCGGTTGGATATCCGAACGGCCCGGCCGTGACCAAGTTTCCATCTCCGTTTTTATCGAGCATAAAACTGCCGTCCGGTTGCCATAATCCGGTCTTTGTTTTTTTATCCCCGTTCCAATCCCCGGTTAACGGGATTACATCTTTTTGATATTCGAATATCTTGATATTGGATTGAGATTTCGACCCCGCGGTAATCTTTTGACTTGAACCATAAACAAACCTATATCCTTTCATCTCATCTAAGGGTACCGGGCTTTTATTGGGATCTTCCCCGGCTATAATGTAATTCTTGCCGCTGTTCTCTTTAATGAACTGCTGCGCAGCATCAAATGAATTGAATTTTTTATTTTCAATAATCTCCCTATATTTTCGACCATCCTGCGCTGTAATTTCTGTATATGCAATAACATTTAGACTATCAGGTACCACTGCTTTCCCATCAAAGTTATACAGCCTGGCAACCATGCTGCGGTAATACCCGGGGTAAAATAATATGGTGGGCACATATTGATTATTCTGTTTCTGCAAAAATACATCGTAAAAATCGGCGTATGTTAAATTGCTTAAAGTGGCCAGCGCATGGAATTTACCGTCGTAAGCCGCTATCTCGTTATCAACTATCACATAGCGTGTCCCCAGGTTATTGATCACCCTTGCACCGGAGGGCCAGTCCTGTGCGGTGAAATAAGCTGCTGTACCGAGATGGCCTGTACCCGGGTTGGTCGCCGGCGCCCTGTGGCCTATCCTCGCTGTCCAGTATCCATAGTCCCACCATGCCAGTATCCCATAGGCGCTGGACGGATATTCAAATCCACCATTTTCCTTAGCTGGTTTATAGAGCTCATAATATGAGTCTTGCTTTCCAAACGGCTCTGCGGTATTTGCGCGCAGCCAATCTTCAGTCTCGTACCAGGCATTGGAAGGCGCGAATAGCGGCCGCGTGGCCAGCTCGATGGCCGGCTTATCTCCGCCCGGCAGCGGGCCGATATTGGGATAATATACAAACAAAGCTATTGCCGCAAGTAAAAGGGCAACGGCTCCCGTATTCGTTCTAACCTTAGCTTTTACCTGCTGCGCTGCCCTTTTCCTGCTTTTGGCCGAAGTCCCCTTATATGCAACAGCAACAGGCACAGGCTCACTTTTCTTAACCAGCAGGCTGAGGAGCAGCCAGCAAAGGTATCCTGTCAGTAGTGCCACGTTAACCGCGTAGTAATAGGCGAAGCGCCTCATGGCAAGGGCTGATAGAAGTATGATCACGCTCCAGACCAGAAGCAATGTTTTATCAGGCTGGCCATGCTTGATCACCTGGTAAAATAAAATCCCTGAAGCGATCAGGCTGAAGAAGAAGGCCAGCATGTAATTGCCCATTGCAACCAGAAAGGTGAAATTGCCCTGGTGGATGAGCAGCGGCTGCATTTCCATCACGGTCGTTTCGGTAGGCCAGGTAAAGATGTTAAGCAGATTGGCAATCATCGATTGTGCAACAGGTGGGATTGCGATAGATAGGATTACAAAGCTGAATACCCCCAGGCCTGCTATCACAATGGGATATATGGTTTGCCTGACCTTTCGTGTATTCAACCATCTCGATAATAAGGGAAGCAGAACTGATATGGCTAATCCAATCAACAGTGATGCTGGGGTAAGAACATTCTTCATCGAGGGAAGACAGATTATTAATCCAATGCCGTAAACGCTTACGCCCAGCACACCAAGATAATCGACTGACCTGCCTTTTAGATGTTCGATAACAGCCTGTATCACGATAAAAAGGATAAGTATCAAAGCAAACATCAGGGCGCCGGACCAGGTCAATATATAAAGTCCGAGAAATACACCGGCTAATATACCGGCCAAAAGCGGCCGGCCAATCCCCAGCCACCCATGCTTCAACATGTCTCCCAGCGTTTTACCTTCACTCTTATTTAAGGTCAGGAATATAAACAACATCATGCCTGTAGAAAACAGGACTTCAGCTATATGGTGATCCGTATATCCCAGCAACGAACGGTTTAAGAACTCACCGGGTAAAATCGCCAGCAACCCTGCAGCCAGGAGCCCCATCCATTTGCCGCCAACCGTTTTCCCTATGAAAAATGCCAGCAGCACAGTTAAGGCAGCCAGCAGAGGCGGGATATATACGGCTATCACATCCACCATGTGCTGGTCGGCTTTACCCAGGCTAACCAGCCAGATGATCGCACCCAGCAGCACCACAAAGATCGACACGAAAATGATCA
>CAYLRS010000301.1:0-2628 GCA_964385895.1 uncultured Dehalococcoidales bacterium | reverse complement strand
GGCACCAATGTAAACGTTCTGGCACGTGGTGGTCCCACCAAGATGCAGATCAAGACCTTCTCGGCATCACCGCCAAGCATAACCGAAGGTGACTGGTCAACACTCACCTGGGAGGTAGCAGGCCTCGGAACTGTAAAGATTGACCCTGACATAGGCGACGTGTCCTCGAGTGGGAGCAGGACCGTGCGCCCGTTGCAGGATACGGTTTACACGATTTTTGGCAATAACGATCAGGGCGTGGTTTCCGCTACAACCAGGGTAACCGTCACTGCTCTACCAATTCATACTCTGGTTCTCTATTCCATAGCGGGCGAAGATGGTACGGTGCGCAAGGACAAGGTCGTTCTGGAAGAAGTGCTCGTGGGACAGACTGAATCACAGGTACCCATGCAGGCTTTTCTCAGCTACGATATATCTAGTATCCCGCCTGATGCAATAATAAAACGTGTTGAACTGGACCTGACTGCTTCCATTGTTTATGGTTCGCCCTTCCCCAATCAGGGTTCACTGAATATCTATAACCAGCAGTACGGTCCCACGTTAAAGAGCAGCGATTACATGGTAATTGTACCGGCAGGTTACATGTATAGCTGGAATTACACCGTCGTATCCACAAATGTACCGCAGCAGCCCTTCTATTCTGTAGATTTTGTCAATGCAGTACAGAAGCAGGTGGACGCCCGGAGTAAACGTTTTCAAACGAGAATACAATTTGAGAAATATTACTACTATGGCCGCCCGGATTACTCTGCTACCCAGTATTCCTACAATGTCAGTTATTCCAACTATCTTGATATTGGCGCTGGCAACCCGAAACTGATAATCCGTTATATAATACCTGAATAAAGGGGCACGGGTTTTATCCAGAGATAAACTATCTGAGCCTGGTTTCGTTATCTCTATTAAAATAGCTCTTTGAGAAATCCGAAGGGGGTCACTATATGAGGCAACTATTGTTCTCTTTATTTGGGATACTGTTGATTGCTTCGGGCTGTATTTACCTGCCGTCCGCGCCCGGAACGGAAACAGGAGCACCGCCCAGTATCACTACTTTCGATGCCAATCCTGAAACAATTTCAGCTGGCAGCCGCGCACAGCTGAGCTGGAGCGTAAGCGATGCCAGGTCTATTAACATCGATAACGGAGTAGGCTCTGTAGCTTTAAGAGGTACCAGGATAGTAGTACCGGCTAGTACGACAAACTACACCTTAACTGCTGCCAACCAGTACGGCACAGTGACCGCCACGGCACAGGTTATAGTCAGTGGCACGGCTCAAGGTCCAATACCGCAACTGCCAACCATAAACTCGTTCAACGCTGCACCTGATGTGATCTCTTCCGGTGGCGCCGCTACGCTCAGCTGGAATATATCTAACGCAACTTCGGCGTCAATCGATCCCGGAATAGGCAGCGTGAATGCAATATCAGGGACGCAGAACATAACTCCTGCGGGCACAACCAGCTATATCTTAACGGCGACAAATTCAGCGGGCAGCGTTACATCAACTGCCATAGTGACAGTCGCAGGCTTGCCTCCCCCAGCGGGATTACCTGTCATAAATTCATTTGAAGCCAATCCGAATATCATAACTCTGGGCAGTTCCACCAGTTTGACCTGGAACGTTTCCAATGCCTCGCAGGTAACCGTCATCTCCGGAGGAGGCTCGATGGTTATAGTTGATTCGGTGGGCAGCATAAATGCAACCCCTGCAGCATCAACAACCTATATGTTGCAGGCAACGAACAGCAGTGGCATGGTTTCCAAAACTATATCGGTGGTGGTCGGAACACTTGGTCCTCCGCCACTTGGAAAACCCGACCTGATAATTATTAATACTGCTAAAAAAGAAACGCCCAGCGGTTGCATAATCGGTTACACGATTAAAAATAACGGTCCGGTTAGCGCCGCTGCAAGCGTGGCTAAACTGTACGCTGAGGGCAATTACAAAGCTTCAAGCAACGTACCGGCGCTGGCAGCCGGGGCTACCTATGATGGCGACTTCCCCGGCTGGATTTATAGCCCTCTGATGCCCCATTTAAAGATAGTTGCCGATGCCAACTATGCGATAGATGAGGCTGATGAGACCAACAACGAG
Source organism: uncultured Dehalococcoidales bacterium (assembly GCA_964385895.1). Lineage (GTDB taxonomy): Bacteria > Chloroflexota > Dehalococcoidia > GIF9 > UBA5629 > CAYLRS01. Next base: position 532 of record CAYLRS010000301.1, on the reverse strand, counting down.
AAATCATACGGGCTTGCTATTGCTATTATATATGATTTTGTCACAAGAGCTTCCAATCCCGAGCCAAATGTCCGCTGGTCTTCGGGTGCCGGGACATTGACCTTCGGCGGGGGTATAGATGATCCAAAGGGCTTTGCGTGTTATCGTACCAATATCAATCTTGAAGACAATCACAATTATGCCAAGGTTCTCGAAACGCATCCGCAATGGGTGGACAACGGGTACATCCAGGGTTCCTATAAGGAGTTATACAACACCCTGGGATACACGGTAAAACCGGGTGAGCACTTCTACGCCGAAGTCGGCTTTGTCAAGAACGCTGTAAACGGTAAAGTAAGGTACAAGGTGATGATCCGACCCGAGGGTGGGGCGAATACGTGGATAATAGATACTGTCAAATCCTATGACGGAACTATTAAAGTGCTCGATGCCAACCTGACGCCGTTCGCAGGCAAAAAGGCGGATTTCATATTGGACATCGAAACGGAAGGTTCTTCTCAACAGGATTGGGCCGTATGGTCTGAAGCCCAAA
>CAYLRS010000300.1:0-2629 GCA_964385895.1 uncultured Dehalococcoidales bacterium | reverse complement strand
CTGCGAGTACTCCTGCATCGACACCCTGGACATCTGCAACTATCTCACCCATGAGTTCCAGGACGAGATACACCGCCCCAGGTGGCCGTATAAATTCAAGATCAAGATCTCGGGATGTCCCAACGATGGCGTCGCTGCTATAGCCAGGGCTGATTTCACCGTAATCGGCACCTGGCACGACACACTGCGCATCGACCAGGACGAGGTGCGTAAATACGTCAAGAACGGCTTCGACATCAATGGCCTTGTTATAGAGAAATGCCCTACCAGAGCCCTATCATGGGGCGAAAAGAAAAAAGAGCTTGTTATCAAGCCGGCTGACTGCGTCAGGTGCATGCACTGCATCAACAAGATGCCCAGGGCGCTGAGGCCCGGGCTCGACCGCGGCGCCACCATCATGATCGGCGGCAAGGCCCCCATCATCAAGGGCGCTTACCTCTCCTGGGTGCTGGTTCCCTTCATGAAGATGGAGCCGCCCTACGACGAGGCAAAAGACCTGCTGCGCAAGATCTGGGAATGGTGGGACGAGAACGGCAGGTCGCGCGAGAGGGTCGCCGAGCTGATCGAGAGGATGGGGCTCAAGACCTTCCTGCGCGCCGTCGGCATCAAACCCGTCCCGCAGATGGTATTTAAGCCGCGCTCGAATCCATACGTATTCTTCGACTAAATACGTTAAAGGAGATATATGATGGGAAAAAGTGATATCGGACCGCCAAGCTACAAGGAAATGCTTCCCGAGGTCATCAAGAAGAACTACGGGAAGTGGAAGTACCACGAGATTTTAAAGCCGGGCGTTTTAAAGCATGTTTCCGAGACCGGCGATGAGGTCTGGACAGTGAGAGCAGGCTCGCCCAGGCTGGTGAGCATAGATTTCATCCGCGACATCTGCGACATAGCCGATAAATACTGCGACGGGCATCTCAGGTTCACCAGCAGGTCCAACATCGAATTTATGACGCCGAAGAAGGAAAATGTAGAGCCCATCATCGAAGCAGTCAAGAAGATCGGCCTGCCGGTGGGCGGCACAGGCAAGTCTATCTCCAATATCGTGCACACGCAGGGATGGGTGCACTGCCACAGCGCGGCAACCGATTCCTCCGGCCTGGTTAAAGCCATCATGGATGAGCTATACGAATACTTCACCAGCATGAAGCTGCCGGGCAAGATCAGGGTGGCGCTTGCCTGCTGCATCAATATGTGCGGCGCGGTCCACTGCTCCGATATAGCCATCGTCGGCATTCATACCAGGCCTCCCAAGGTGGATAACACTAAAGTCGGCGCTGTCTGCGAGATCCCCACCACCATGGCATCATGCCCCACGGGCGCTATAAGGCGCCACCCGGACGCCAACGTCAAGGGGCTGGTGGTCAACGAGGAGAAATGCATGTACTGCGGCAACTGCTTCACGGTGTGCCCGGCCATGCCCCTGGCCGATGGCGAGGGCGACGGCGTGGCCATTTACGTGGGCGGAAAGGTGTCCAATGCCCGCAGTGCGCCCAAGTTCTCACGACTGGCCATCCCCTATCTACCCAACAACCCGCCGCGCTGGCCCGAGGTAGTCAGCGCCATTAAGAACATAGTGGAAGTCTATGCTAAGAACGCCCAACCTGATGAAAGAATGGGCGAATGGATCGATCGCGTCGGCTGGGAGAATTTCTTCAAGCTGACCGGCATTGAGTTCACCGAGCATCACATCGATGATTTCACTCACGCAGTGGATACGTATCGTACCACGACTCAGTTCAGGTGGTAGAAGGAGGAGCAAGTAATATGACTGAAGGCGTAACAGGGGAACTTAAAGAGAAGGTATTGAAATATCTGGGCACGGTTAGCAAGGCCAGGAACCGGGATGTCGCCCGGGCGATAGAGATAGATAAAACTCTTGTCGACAAGGCCATCGCCGAGCTGGCAAAAGAAGATAAAATCGAGTATATCTACCTGGGCACGTCATATATCAAGCTAAAGGAATAGATATATTGGAAAAGGCATGCAAATACCACGGTTAATGATTGCTGCGCCTCAGGGGTGCTCGGGCAAGACCACCGTCACTATCGGTCTGTGCGCCGCTTTGAGGAAAAGGGGATTAAGGGTAAAGCCCTTTAAGAAAGGACCGGACTATATAGATCCATCCTGGCTTGGCGCGGCGGCGGGTACAAGCTGCAGCAACCTCGACCCTTTCATGTTCGACGAGCCGACCCTGATACAAGGGTTCCAGCAATCGTGCCCGGGTGCGGATATAGCTGTCATCGAAGCCGCCATGGGGCTATACGACAGCTCCGAACCGGATGGAAAAGGAAGCTCCGCCTGGCTGGCACGACTTTTAAATATACCGGTTATACTGGTTATCAATTCGGCCCGCATGACGCGCAGCGCAGCCGCCATGATAAATGGATACGTCCGGTTCGAGCCTGATACCAATATAGCCGGCGTGATACTGAACAACGTCGGAGGTAAGAGGCACGAAGAGAAGCTGGTTAAATCCATCGCAAAACACTGCGGGATACCTGTTTTGGGCTGCATACCCAGGGACGCCGGGCTATCGTTGCGGGAACGGCACCTCGGCATCATCCCATTCATCGAGCAGGACGCCGCCGCCGAGATAATCGACCGTGCCTGCGAGGTCGTCGAG